>DASVBA010000686.1:0-7955 GCA_036376095.1 Chryseolinea sp. | reverse complement strand
CTAATAAATGACGTATATGTCTGCCAAGGTCTTCCTGTTTGTGGGCCTTTTATTGACAAGCCTTTCCGGGCCCGATAATTATCGGGATGCGCGGTCCATTGATTTAGATGGACTGGGAAGGATCGAGGTACGGGGACGTCTGGGCTATCTTCGTGATGCCGATCTTAAATGGACTATCGAAGACGTCAAAGACATGACCTTCGCCGCAACTAATTCAGAATCTTCTCCCAACATAGCGTTCGATCGCTCGGCACACTGGTTCAGAATTGACGTAACCAACAAGCTTGAAACAACGCAGTGGTTACTGGAAGTTGCGTACGCGCCGCTGGATCAAATTGATTTTTACGAACAAAATACCGACGGTAGTTTTACACACAAAGTTTCCGGTGATCATTATCCCATTGCTGACCGGGATCTGCAACATCGCCATCCCATTTTCGCCTTTCAGATCCAGCAGTTCGAATTGAAAACAATCTATCTCCGTGTACAAAGCATTTCATCAGTGCAGGTGCCCGTAACCTTTTGGAACCGTGATGCTTTCCTGAAAACTTCGTATAAAGTCCAGCTATTTAACGGGCTGTTCTACGGCGCGATGATACTGATGATACTCTATCAGTTGTTCCTTTTCTTTTCGATCCGGGATAAAATCACAATTTATTATGTGCTGACGCTGCTGACGATGGTTAACGTTGTAGCCTTCTTCCAGGGATATTCATTCCTTTACGTCTATCCGAAGTATCCTCAATTCAATGACATATTAGCGATGGTCACCGGACCTATGTTCGTTGTTTGTTCCACTTTGCTGACCCGTGCTTTCCTGAACGTCCGTTATTTCAGCAAGCTTCTCGATAATTTGTTACTTGGAAACATGTTCGCTGATCTCGCTGTCGTTGTAATCATGACTATTTTTTTCAGGCAGATATCGTTCCAGTATCACAATTATCTCATTTTTCTTCACTGTCTTATCGCGCTTACCTGCGCAGGATATTGCCTCTACAAAAATTATAGGCCCGCAAGGTATTACCTGATCGCGTGGTTTACGTTGCTTGTTGCTGCCGGCATCTTTACAATCAGCAGTGTAGGCTTTATGCCAGGCCATCTTAGCACTAACTACACAGGCTTGATGGCTGGATGTGTGCTTCAGATGTTGTTTATCTCATTTGCTCTTGGTGACCGGTGGAGAACATTGGAAAAAGAAAACCGCCGTGCCAAAGAACTTGAGTTCCGTCGTGAGCAGGAAGAAAAAGAACGGCTTGAGAATGAAGTGCAGCTTCGCACTAACGAAATAAAAAAACAGAACATTCAGCTTGAGGAAGTAAACCACGTGAAGGATAAACTTTTTTCAGTTGTCTCTCACGATATCAAAGGACCCCTGAGCTCTTTGCATCTTGCTCTTACTCTTGCAAAGTCAGGTGCATTGAGCTCTGAAGAGTTTCAGGAGTTGACCGCCAGTCTTGAATTGCGGCTATCGCAGACGTCGGAGTTCATTGATAACCTGTTGCAATGGGCCAAGCTTCAGATGAAAGGAGAGACGTTTGATCCCGACAAGCTTGACGTTTCAGCGCTGGCGCAGGAATCTGTGCGCTTGCTTGAACCTGAATGTGTACAAAAGAAGATCACGTTGAAGAACAATCTGCAAGGCAGCTTCAGCGCGTATGCTGATCTGAACATGATGCGTTCGGTGATCCGCAACTTGTTGACAAATGCGATCAAGTTCACCAAACCGGAGGGAACGATAACAATAAACGCATATCGCGTCGATACCAAGATCATCATCTCAGTTGCCGACACAGGGGTGGGAATTCCGACCATGAACCGCGAACGCTTATTTACGCTCACGAGTATCACCACGGAAGGGACTCACAATGAAAAAGGAACGGGTTTGGGGCTGTTGTTATGCCGGGAATTCGTGGAAAAGAACGGCGGGAAAATCTGGGTAGAGTCAGAGCAGGGAAAAGGCACAACCTTCTTCTTCTCGATACCGGTTTATGTCGATGGGGTGATGGCTGCGGCCAACGGCAAAAGATGATAACCGCTTGTTGAGAATCCAATTCCAGGTTATAAACCACTTGCTTGCCCGCGCAACTATATGCAATACAGAATAGATCTTTTTGCTGTATTTATCTTTCTGGGCATCGTGCAAGGACTTTTTCTATTGGTGTTCTTTCTTTCGGGGGAGAATCGAAAGTCAAATGCGAATTTATTTCATGGGCTGCTGCTGTTGTGCATCGTTGCTTGCCTTACGGAGATATTTTTGATGTACACGGGCTACATCGTCTATTGCCTTTACCTGGTAGACTTTTCTGAAGCCTTTGGTGTTGCCATCGGCCCGTGCTTTTATCTTTTGGTCCTGAGTTTGGTACACGGAACCATCGATCGGAAAAACTACCTCCACCTGGTAATCCCGGTAATCTACTTTTTTCTCCAAATGCCGTTCCTGATCCTGCCGGAAGATGCCAAGTATAATGCGTGGATCGGAACGTATCACCCCGACTGGGATTACCGTCCATTCGACTATACCTACGATCCTCGTCTGTTCTGGGTCACTGACCACTGTACTGAATTTACCATCATGTGCTTGCTGGCATATGGTGCATTGGGAATGATGGAGATCTTCAGGGCATTCAGAAAGAAAAATGAATCGTTCTGGCGTCCGGACAATCCTGTCCTTAAAACACTACGATGGGAGGTGTTTCAAATAGTTTCTGCAACAGTCGGTATACTCGTTGTCAAGCTATTTCATGAGGAAGATACGGGAGATCACCTCTTTGCTGCGTATATAACAGTAACGATCTATTTGGGTAGTGTAAGAATCGTGCGTGACTCGGGATTTTTCAGGCGACCTTCATTGGCAGCGCCTCAGAAATATCGAACATCAGCCGTTACGTTGGAGACACAAAACGAGCTTCTGGAGAAACTAAAAAGAGTGATGACCGAAACGAAACCGTATGTCAAGCCCGATTTTTCATTGCCTGAATTGGCACGTATGCTGGGCACTTCGGTTCACACCTTGTCACAGGTTATTAACGACGGCCTGGGAAAGAATTTTTTTGAGATGACTGCCGAGTACAGGGTAGAAGAAGCCAAAGCCTTATTAAAGTCACAACCTAATATCAAAGTCGAGGAGATCGCCGGGCAGGTCGGATACAATTCAAAATCTTCTTTCAACACTTCATTCAAAAAACTTGAAGGCAAAACGCCGTCGGAATTCAGGTCGGAGAAGTAGATGGCCCACCTCTAAAACATCCCGCCTGCGTCCGGGCAACACGCAATATATCAACAATAACACTCAGGTTGAGCGGAAAAGCATTGTGATTAGACCAGAAGTAGTTAATCAAACAACCCAGCAGCGCGCGATGCAGGAGGGACAATTTTCAAATGAGAATAAGCGCGCGGCGCTGCTTCCCGTCCACGAGAGGTTCTTTTGATGTAGCCTTCTTGTATTAGAAATGGTTCATAAACCTCTTCGATTGTTTCAGCTTCCTCACCCACGGCGGTCGCTATGGTTGTAAGACCAACAGGTCCTCCCTTGAATTTTTCGATGATTGTAAGAAGGATTCTGTTATCCATGTCATCAAGTCCGTTCTGATCGACATCTAATGCTTTCAACGCCATTTGGGCAATGTCCATGGTTATGACCCCATTGCCCTTTATTTGGGCAAAGTCGCGGGTGCGGCGCAGAAGATTGTTGGCAATGCGAGGAGTGCCCCGGCTTCGACGCGCAATCTCGAACGCAGCGTCATCTTCAATAGGTGTTCCGATAATACTTGCCGATCTCTTTACAATGCCTGTCAGCAATGCGGAATCGTAATACTCAAGACGTGCATTGATCCCAAATCGGGCCCTTAATGGCGACGTCAGCAAACCGGCACGTGTGGTAGCACCTATGAGGGTGAAAGGATTCAGCCCTATCTGTACTGACCGTGCGTTCGGTCCGGAGTCCAGCATAATATCGATCCTGAAGTCTTCCATGGCGGAATACAGATACTCCTCTACAACAGGATTGAGCCGGTGGATCTCATCAATAAATAAGACATCGTGAGGCTCCAGGTTGGTAAGCAGCCCGGCGAGATCACTTGGCTTGTCCAGGACCGGACCTGATGTGATCTTAATGTTGGACTCCAACTCATTGGCGATTATATGAGACAACGTGGTTTTTCCTAACCCCGGCGGACCGTGAAGAAGGACGTGATCTAACGATTCTCCCCGCTGTTTGGCAGCCTGGACGAAGACTTTGATGTTGTCCACCACCTTATGCTGGCCCGCGAATTCATGAAACGAAAGTGGACGCAAAGCCTTCTCGATTTCTTTTTCCGCAGCATTTTGGTCGTCGCTGTCCGCTTTTAAATAGTCCTCCCGCATGATGAAATTTTGTCGTTAGTCCAATAGCCTGATAGAACCAAAGGTCTGCAATATTTCATTAAGGAGGAATACTCTGTCGATATTAGAGTCTATCCGGTTGCATTATTTCAATTTTTATAACTTGCGGCCGATTTTTGCATGGACAACCGAAAGAAGAATATCATATACTCCGTCCTGCTCCTGGGCGCGGTCACCGCTGTTATGTTCTACCGCAGGAGTAAGGTAGAAGAACCCATTCGCATTGAAGGCAAGACCATGGGAACAACGTATCACATTACGTATTTTGACAAGAAGGGCAGGAACTTTAAGAATTCAATCGACTCTCTTCTGGCGGTCGTTAATAAGTCCATCAATAATTATGATCCAACATCGGAGGTATCTCGGTTTAACGCGGACATCCGGGGATTTAAGTTTGAACTCCCTTACCTCTATGCACCGCTGAAAAAAGCGCAGGAAGTTTTCCATGCAAGCAATGGCGCATTCGATCCCACGGTAATGCCGCTGGTAAACGCGTGGGGTTTTGGACCTGGCAAACAAATCGACCCAGACAGCGCAAAAATAGATTCCATCCGCTCGTTTGTCGGGTACGACAAAGTCCGTATCACAACGGATAGTCTCGTAAAAAAAGACGCAAGAGTACAATTGGATTTCGGTGGCATCGGACAAGGTTACGGTGCCGATATTGTTGCTGACTGGCTTCGGTCCAAGGGGATCTCTAACATGTTGGTGGAATTGGGTGGTGAAGGAATGGCTATCGGTATAAATCTACAAAACAATGGGCCGTGGCAGATCGGCATACTTGATCCGAACTCAACATACGAGAATCAATTCTTCAAAGCCTACGTATCATTGACTAATAAATCCTTTACAACGTCTGGGAATTATTTCAACTATCGCGAAATTGATGGAAAGAAGTATTCTCATACAATTGATCCTGAAACTGGTTTTCCCGCTCAGCATGCGATCTTAAGTGCTTCGGTCTTTGCCGCCGATTGTACTACTGCCGATGTGTGGGGAACGGCGTTTATGGTCATGGGCCATGAAAAAGCTATAGAGTTGTTAAAGCAGCGTCCTGAACTGGACGCGCTATTGATCTATTCATCAACGGATGGTAAAATGCTGACGTATATGACCCCGGGCATTGAGCCATTCGTTAAACTCGAACCCTGATCACACATGATATTAAAGTTATTAGTACTGCTGCTCACACCTCTCGTCTCAGGTCTTTTAATATTTCTTGTTCCGAAAAGTAAGGATACCAATTTCAGGCTGTTATTGGTATTTGCCGGCTCTTACCTGTTTGCTATTACCGTAATTCACATCCTTCCGGAACTGTATCGCCAAAGTCTGGGGGTGGAGTTGATAGGACTCTTTGTGCTGGCAGGTTTCTTCCTTCAGCAATTGCTGGAATATTTTACATCAGGCGTGGAACACGGTCACATCCACACCCATGAACATCGCAGCCATGATCATCATCATCATCAACATAAACATCATTCCCAAAGCAACAGGTCGATTTCGGCGTTAATCCTATTATTCGCTCTCTGTATTCACGCATTTTTGGAAGGAGCAATGCTGGCAAAGCCAACCAGCATGGGCTCGATCTATAACGTTAATGCGATCTTATTAGGAATAGCCCTTCATCGTGCTCCTGCAGCTTTTGCACTTATGACAGTGCTGGCGTCCCAACTTCATTCCCGCACTCGCGCATTGCCGCATTTGATCGGATTTTCTTTCGCTGCTCCGATGGGACTGCTGCTAAGTACCTATCTGGCCAATCACGAGGTGATAACGACCACAGGTCTACTGTATATCTATGCGTTGGTTAGCGGTAATTTCCTTCACATTTCCACCACCATCGTTTTCGAAAGCAGTCCCGAGCATCGTTTCAACGCAAGGAAGATGGCCGTGGCTATCGTGGGAGCTCTTATGGCCGTCGGTGTGGAATACATATTATAAGAGTTGTAACAAATCTGTTTTCTGTATTTTGTTAGATGCCGTCGTTCGCTAACTTGAACTATGTTCAAGCGGCTGCTTACATTCGCGACTCACAGAATATATAACTTACCAATTGTGGTGATGATGCCGCACAGCCGGTGCAATTGTCGTTGCGTAATGTGCGACATCTGGAAAGCAAATCATGAAAAAAAAGAAATCACTGCCGATGAACTTCAGAAGCACGTAAGACATTTCAAGCGATTAAATGTGCGTGAAGTAGTATTTTCAGGAGGTGAGGCGTTAATGCATTCCAATCTTTGGAAGCTTTGTTCGATATTACACGACCTTGAGATAAAGATCACGTTGCTTTCAACAGGCCTGGCGTTGGAAAGAAATGCGAAGGATATCATTTCGAACTGTGATGAGGTGATCGTTTCTCTGGATGGCAGCCAGCCTGTACACGATAAGATACGCAACATTCCTCAAGGCTATGAAAAGCTTTTAGCAGGTGTTAGGGAACTCAAGCGGTTAAAGCCCGATTTCAAGATCACGGGACGATGTGTGCTTCAGAGGTACAACTATCATGACTTTATAAATATTGTCAGATCAGCGAAAGAGATTTCGTTAGATCAGATTTCTTTTCTTGCGGCCGATGTTTCGACGACTGCATTTAATCACGTTGAGCCCTGGACAGAAGAAAGGGTGAGTGCTGTGGCCTTGAATGTCAGCGAGACTGGCGAGTTTGAAAAAATCGTGGAAGATTCATTCGCCACGTTAAAAAATGAGTACACGCAAAGGTTCATTGTGGAGAGTCCCCTGAAAATGAAAAGGATCGTCCAATATTACAAAGCCGTTAACGGCCTGAACGAGTATCCGGTAACGGTATGCAACGCGCCCTGGGTTTCAGCAGTTATTGAATCGGATGGACGTGTAATGCCGTGTTTTTTCCACAAACCGTACGGTAATATTTATGGAAATGATTTTTTGGAAGTCATCAATTCACCGGACGCTATTTCGTTTCGGAAGAACCTTGATATGAGTAAGGATTCTGTCTGCAAAAAATGCGTCTGTTCGTTGAACTTGGGCATAACGCAAATGAATTGAATGTTGCATTCACCAAACCATTTCGTTTAATGATCGACTCGCGTTGATCAATTTCTTGCCAAATAGTATTTCTTTGCATTCATGGTGAACCCCTTCGGGGTTCCCGGTCTGCGACTGCCGTTAACCACCGGTTTCACCGGTGGCTATTAAGCTTGAATCCCTTTGGGGATTCTTACGCGTTGGGATTTGGGTTTCGGCATCTACAAAAGTTGTTTCACTTAGAATTCAAGGGCGGCTAACATGACCATGCAATTCAAATTTTAACTTGACCGAATTTCACCTAATCCCGAAAGGATTAAAGCTAAATAGCCCGGCATGCAATGCCGGGTGACCTGACATTTTATGACCTGACATTTTATTTCCGGGAACCCCAACGGGGTTCAACAGGACGACTGGTCATCAACCCATTCAGACTAGAAATCTCAGACGCGACTGATTTGAAATCGTCGTCAATAATCCCGCTTCACCGTTGTCTTACTGGCGTATTCTTTCACGAGCTGAAATAAAAATTCCTGCCCTTCGTAAAACGATTTGACGCCAATGCGTTCGTC
>DASVBA010000682.1:0-2585 GCA_036376095.1 Chryseolinea sp. | reverse complement strand
CATGGTTTTCATTTCAATTGATTAAAATAGTTTAATGCTTTTGGATACATATCTGACCAGCCGAAGTATAACATTTCATGGCCGCAGTTCTTCACCATTTGGATATCGACGTTTGGATATGGCGCTGAGACCTGTTCTGCCCAGCTCTGACCGTACGCCTGGTTGCGTTCACTGTACAGGAACAGGACCTCTGTCGTGTATTGGCGTAGGTTGGTCGTAAAGTCAAACCCGTATTTTTCCGCATGCTCATTCATGGCTTCCGCTGATACCGCACCGTTCCTCCAGAATGGATATTCGCCCGCATTTCCGATGGTATTGCCTGGAGCGTTCTCGTAAGAAGAAAAGAAGGATGCTTTGTAGTCGAGGATCTCGTGTTGTGATTTTCCGGCGATGATCGCTTCCGGAACTAATGAATTGTTGATCGCTTCCCTGAATAGCTTTACCTCATTGGAGCGTGACAAGTAGTCTTCCGTTTGAGGCCATGTTAGTCCACCGGGCTCAGCGAGTACCGCGCCCGTTATGTTGTCGGGATGCTTATTGATGTATGCCGTTGCAAGCATGGCGCCCCATGAATGTCCCATGAGGAAAACCTTCTGGCCAGGCCCGAGCCGATAGAGCGTTATAAGCTGGTCGAGGTCTTCGATGAACAGGTCGATGACGCCTTTGTCTTCAAACTGGCTTCGGTCCTCTCGTTTCGATAGTCCGGTCCCGCGCTGATCGTAGAACACGACATGAAAGCCATCGTCAGCGAGAGCTTTGGCATTTAATAGGGATCGAAAGTCTCCGCCGGGACCGCCGTGTAAGACAATAATAAGCGGGTCGGCCGGTGACCCGTAGGATTCGACGTGCAAGAGCGTGCCGTTGATATGTTGCGACGGAACGCCGGCGTCCTGATCGGCAGTAAGCGGAACCAGATTTCCTGGCTTTGACCAATCTTCCGGCTCGCATGCGGCGATGAGGAAGAGTAGAAAGAAATAAATTGACCTGTGCATAATTGTTTGGTTTTTTGTGGGAATTCACGGAAAAACCATTGCGCTGGTCGTGCGCACCTACAGGGATGGACGTAAAATGATAATTATTTTGGGGTGACCCTACCAGGTAAGTAGCTAGCCAGGTACCCAGCTACCTGTCAAGCCATCTCGTGTACTTCGAAATATTCGGACGGGGTTTTTCCGGTTTGAAGTTTGAAGTATTTGTTGAAGGTCGTCTTTGAGTTGAACCCACACTGTTGGGCTAAACCCTGATAGGTGAATTTTCGATTTTCGGGTAAGGACGACATTTTCAGGAATTCGGCAATTCTGTACGCATTGATATAGTGGTAAAAGGTCTTTCCACTCAGCGAATTAATAACCTGTGAAAGATGATTGGGCGACACGTTAATGGAGTTAGCAAGGTCATTAAGGGTGAGATCGGCGTTGGTGAACGGCTTTTGATTTGCCATTATCTTTTCCAACTGGTCCATGACGCTGGATGCTTCGTCGTCTCTGAGTTTGCTCTTAGAGTATTTTTCAATGTTTTCGTCTGGATCTTCGGTTAAAAATTTCATCGACGGCAGCTCCGGTGTCACGTTGGATGGAGAGATCCTGGATTCCATCGCGGAATAGAACACCGGGTATTGATTGATACCAAAAAATCCGATGAACAGCACAAATAAAACAACGGCGCCAAATACGACCTCGTCGCCAAAGAAAGCCGAAACGAGCCAAATGATTGCCAGTCCGATTGCGAGATATTCCAGCCAGGGAAGCATTTTTTTATCAACGTTTGAAAAGTTATTGAGCAGCCGCCGTCTGCACTTTCTAATTTCGATGATCGACGCAATCGAATACACGAAGCCGAAGAACATGAAGACAAAACTCTGTGTTGTCGTGTACCATTCGAACCCACGGCCACTCTGTCGGTAAACTTCAATTTTCTCTTCTCCGGTTAATTGGTAAAAGGGGATCGCCAATAGTGCGAGCACAAAGAATGGAATCAGGTGTGGTAAGATGTTTTTGACGGTGACTTGAGTTTCCTTTCGAATCAGCGCTACGGTATAGAAATACAATAACACCCCGTGAAGCACTGGTATTGGAAGGCTCACCCCCAATAGATGAGGATACTGATAGCTGATTTCGCGATAATCCAAATAGAAAAGGAGCATGTGGATAACGATGACCCCTATCCACACCAGCAGTGTATAGTCAGCGCGACCTTTGTACTTTTTGATAAGGATCAGTACAAAAAGGAAGAACGCGACCGAGAGCCCGAACAAGTAGATCATAAAAGTGTTTTGCGTGCCGGCTAAGAAGTGTACGAAAGTCCGAAGGACGGTGTTACAGACGGTAGCTACGAAAACGTGGTCCTGAACCCGCAGCTAGCAAGGCCTCAAAGAAGGCTGGAGACCAAATAAATCAGACCCGCCACCGCACCAAAAATGGCCCACAGTAAGAGCTCACCTTTAATAATAAATAGGACTATCTTCTTGAACATATTTCAAATTTAAAGATTTGCTCCGTGTTGTCCTAGAAACGACGACGCAGGATTTAATGTTACAACATTATTTCAGACCCTTCCTCCTTAAACTCTGCGCCTTGCTCCTTGCC
>DASVBA010000672.1:0-4448 GCA_036376095.1 Chryseolinea sp. | reverse complement strand
TGTGGGCGGGAGATGACGAGTGCTACCTTAAAGGGTGCAAGAAAATGCAAAGCGCAGAACTCGCAAAAGAATGCACGCAAAAAACGCAAAAAATACACGGACGAAAGATGATTCTCAATTACAATGGCAATTATTCTGCGGCTTTTGCGGGTATTTGTTTTGCGTATTTTGCGCTTAAAAAAGTCCGCCACGACTTTGTAAAATTACGCAGTCAAATTGTTGGCAAGAAATTATTCCGGCCGTCACGCATTGAGATAAGATCGATTATTGTTGGTATTATTTCTTATTCATCCACTCCGTATATACCTTCTTCATGGTCACAACTTTCTGATCATCGTCTGCCACCGAATTACTGGTGAACATCATAATTCCTGTAGCCTGTGCACCGGCGCCATATCGCAAAACGCTTTCAAACTCAGCTGGAGAAATTGTTTTGGGGTCATTGTAACTCTGTACGATTGGCCACACTTTTGGAAACGTGCCTGCAGAAATGTTCATTCTTTGACAAAGCCACTCGATGTTTTCTTTCACCCACTCGGGACTTTTTCCCATCCGGCCATGATATACCATGGGCGAAAAAACATCAACAATTCCTCTAAGCGAATCATAGTCCAGCCCAAGGTTGCGGCGTCTCGCTCCATTAAAATCATTATCGTCCCACGGGCAATGGTACACGCCCAATAGCGCACCCGGTCTTTCCTCTTTAAGGATCCGTTTGAAATCTCGAACCCATCCGGCAATAACGGAGCATCGCCAATTCCTCCATGCTCGATCATTCTTGTTAAGTATCCATTCGGCCCTTTCCGGTGTGTTTCCTTCCGGTATTTTTATTCCCGTCGCCGATTGAAAGCCGGCCAGACAATTTTCGCAAAAACAGGTTTCGGGAAGAATTGGCTCCGGATCTTCGAATTGTGCATGCCAGTGTAAATAGTCCATCCACACGCCATCAACAGGAAATTTTCGCAGTAACGTCCTTAGTTCATTGAATCTGTATTGTTTGAAAGCTGGTTCGGTCGGACAAACTCCCATGAACCAGGTAGCAGCCTCTACCCTTTTACCATTCTTGTCGATAGCCCAGGCTTCAGGGTGCGACTCCACATAATTTTTACCATTGAGCGTAGCGAACTCAGCGAAGACTTTTAGTCCTTCGGACTTTGCGCGATTCATCATGGCTTCATTGATTGATCCGCTGTGAAGAAAGACGGCGTTCACGCCAAGTTGATCCAACCTCATATCTTTTTTCCAGAAAGCTTCAGGGCTTCCGTAGATTCCACGGATTTCGATTTGTTTTGATTGGAAGGGGCTTTTAGTGTTGCTTACAAAAGCTACTACTATCAACACGACGATTGAAAGGGCAATGGATTGGCAATGGACGCGCCGCATAGTCTAAATTAAGGTACGGCGTTGTAAAAGACAATTGGTTTTACGGAGAGTTAGCGGTACACTATTTTTTTTACCGCAGAGGCGCCAGGACGCAGAGTTGACGCAGTGATTATTTGTGCTCTTCGAACCATTCGACGATGGAGGGCATGTTGCGTTCAAATCCACCCGGAATGAAGAAGTTTAATACTCCGGATTTCTTGTCGGTTTTGTTTACAAAGTCGTGCATGGTCTTCGATGGTATCCGGAGAAATGTCCCTTTCGCTGCATCTATCCATTTATCTCCTACCAGAAAAGATGTAGTTCCTTCGAGCACGTAAAATACCTCGTCGTTATCTTCGTGTTGGTGAGCACCCGGTCCGTCAGAATGCGGTTCAAGCCACCATTCCGACACGCTGTATTTTTCTGCTGTTTCATTTTCATCTGCTTTGAAAACTGCAGTCATCGTTCCGCAATTGTATTTACGACCTTCTCCTGATTTCAGGATCAAAGGGTCATTGCTGCTATTTCGATGTTTCATCGATGCTTTCGTTGTTTGCTAATTCCATGAATACTGCATTGATAGGTTTAAGGTAGCAACGCTATCTCGCCGGCATTTCATCAATCCCCCTCATCCACATCCGCTGCAGCCGGACCATCCAGAAACCAATGAAGCTCTCCATTTGATGGATTGATTAGCTGAGCCGGATGATCATCAATTTTAATTGGACCTTTAAGAATGTTTGCAACCGCCTCGGCTTTTGATGCCCCATAGACAAGAAACGCTACGCAGTGTGCCGCATTGATCAATGGCGCGGTGAACGTGATCCGGTACATGCTCACTTCCTGGACATAGATCTCTTTTACAAGCGCCTCTTTCTCATGCAAAACAGAAGTATGCGGAAAAAGTGAAGCAGTATGCGAATTGTCACCAAGCCCCAGCAAGATCAGATCGAACCTGCATTCCTTGCCTTGAAAATGTTTGCGTATCCGTTGTTCATAATCAGTCGCCGCCTCCGAAGGCTGCAATGAGGTGTTCACGGCAAAGATCTGTTGAGCGGAAATATTCAATGGTACAAATAGCGACCTCTTCACCATAAGGAAATTGCTGTTTGCATGATCTGCAGGAACGTAACGTTCGTCCCCAAAAAAGAAATAGATATTTTTCCAATCGACGCGATTGCGATATGCATCAGATGCAAGCAATTCATACAGCCGTTTAGGTGAACTTCCTCCGGAAAGCGCAATAGTAAATCTGCCAGATCGTTCGATAGAAGTCTTTGCCCGCTCGACAATAAAGTCAGCGAGGGCAACGAGTAAAGCATCCGGATCTTTAGTTACGTGCAGCATTCTATTTTCCGTTTTTTAAAGGAAGCGTAAACCAATGAAACCCATCCTTTGCGATTAAAGCCTCCGCTATCTCAGGACCCCATGCATCCGCTGGATAATTGGGGAAGTTAAGACTCTTCTTTTTCTGCCACGTCGTAAGAATAGGCATCAATAACTCCCAGGCGGCTTCAACCTGATCGCCGCGCATAAACAATGTTTGATCTCCAAGCATTGTATCCAGCAATAGTGTTTCGTAAGCTTCCGGTGATTCTACCTTGTATGCGCCGCTGTAATCAAAGATCAGGTCTACCGGATTGAGTACCATATCCAATCCCGGTCGTTTGCCCTGCACCTGGATACGAATGCTCATTTCAGGTTGAATACTTATGATGAGGCGGTTTTGCTGCCAGCCTTCACTTGCTTCAGTGGGAAAAATAAGATGAGGAACGTCTTTGAATTGAATGGTGATCACTGAAGACGATTGATGCATCCGCTTTCCTGTGCGGAGATAAAACGGTACACCGTGCCATCGCCAGTTGTCAACAAAGAATTTAATTGCCGCAAACGTTTCTGTATTCGAATCAGGATTCACTCCTTCCTCTTCACGGTAACCAGGAACTTCTTTCCCTTCCATCCAACCCCTCCCATACTGGCCGCGGACCGCATTTTTCTGCACGTCGCGTGTGTCAAACTTTCGCATCGCCCGCAAGACATCCACCTTCCTGTTCCTGACTTCATCCGCCTGAAAACTGACAGGAGGCTCCATAGCAATAAGGCACACCAGTTGAAGAATGTGATTTTGTACCATATCGCGGAGCGCACCTGCATCATCATAATAACCTCCTCTATCGCCAACACCCAATTGTTCAGTAACCGACACCTGGACGTGGTCGATGTGATTTCTGTTCCAGATCGGCTCCAGAATAGAGTTCGCAAAACGGAAAGCAAGAATATTTTGAACCGTTTCCTTTCCGAGATAGTGATCAATGCGGTAGATCTGACTTTCTGAGAAAATACCGTTCAGCAATACGTTCAATGCCCGTGCCGATTCAAGATCGTTTCCAAATGGCTTCTCGATTACTATCCTTGAACGGGTGAGGCTATCGGCTAAATGATGTTTCGAAAGATTGTTGGCTATAGGCTCAAAGAAACGCGGGGCAACTGCCAGATAATAGATGATACACGGTTCCGTACTCCATTCCTCCCCCGCCTTTTTTATACATGCTCCCATGTCCTCATACGTCTTGTCTTCGGCAATATCGGAAACGATAAATCCGATATGCGCTGCGAATGAATTCCATTTCGTTACGTCTGCTGGCCCGCGCCGCGAATGATCGTTAACTCCATCCAACATAGCTTTTCGGAAGTCATCCTCACTTTGTTGTGTGCGACCCAGCCCGACTATCTTGAATCTATCCGGCATCCATCCGTCGAGGAACAGGTTATACAATGCTGGTAATAACTTGCGTGATGTTAAATCGCCTGTAGCGCCGAAAATAAAAAATACGAGGGACTGGTCGTTCTTCATTGGGTCTTTATAAAAATATTAGGGAATGTCTATTTCGCGAACCATTGGGTATGGAATACTCCTTCCTTGTCAACGCGTTCATATGTATGCGCTCCAAAATAATCGCGCTGGGCCTGAATCAGGTTTGACGGCATTCTTCCGCTTCTGAATGTATCGAAATAACTAAGTGCAGCCGTAAAAGCAGGTATGGCAATTCCGGACGAAACAGCAGCCGCCACAACGGTACGAGCAT
>DASVBA010000665.1:0-5437 GCA_036376095.1 Chryseolinea sp. | reverse complement strand
TATGGTCTATGCGAGGCACAAGGACAAACTGTATCCATTGCTCAAAGGTCATAGTGTTCGAACCGAACGCTCCCATATTCTCAAATTTGTCTGACGAAAAGGGGAGATGCTGCCATCGGTTCAGCCGACGAAGCTCATTTGCCACCGCTGCCGCTTTGATTGCCAGAAGCGCATAGAGGTCTAATCTTTCCGGAGGGTTTGCCATCTTGGTTTTGATCGGGTGTGTTTTCATGAAGATAATGAATTTGGATCATGATGATCCCGTTTTTTGTGGTATTTGGGTTCAACTTCTTTTGAATAAGTTTACCTCCAAGCAATAACCTCATTAACCTTTAAGTCATGAAAAACACCTTACAATTTACTTTGTTGCTTGTGTTGATTTCGACACTGGCAACAGCCCAGATAAAGCCGATCACCATTGAACCGGATGGTGGTAATAAGAAGGCATCGGTTTCAGAACAGATCGGTATCGTAAACATCGCAATTTCGTATAGCCGTCCCGGTGTGAAAGGCCGCGAGGGAAAGATCTGGAATACCCCCGTTGCACACTACGGATTTGCCGATCAGGGGCATGGCACCAGTACAGCCGCACCGTGGAGGGCCGGAGCCAATGAAAATACGACAATGTCATTCTCTCACCCGGTTAAGATCGAAGGAAAGGACCTGGCCGCCGGCACTTATGGATTTTTCATAAGTCTGGGGGAGGAGGAAAGTACGCTGATCTTCTCAAAAGTTTCGAACTCCTGGGGTAGTTTCTACTATGATCCGGCAGAAGACGCCTTGCGGGTTGTTGTGAAGAATCAGGCACTTGACAAAAGTGTGGAATGGCTGAAGTATGAATTCGTAAATCAGGAAGATGATGCCGTCACCGTTACAATGTCTTGGGAAAAACGCATGATACCATTCCGCGTTCAGGCAGACAGGAAAGCATTACAGGTCGCCGCCTTTAAGAGCGACTTCAGAACGACCCGTCCTTACTACGATTTTATCCAGGCCGCTAATTGGTGCGTTCAAAACAACTATGAACTGGAGCAGGCCCTTGCATGGATGGACCGCGCGATATATTTCCGCGTGATGGGTGAAAAGAATTTCAGGTCTCTAAGCACCAAGGCTTCAGTATTAATGAAAATGGACCGGGTTGAGGAGGCCAAAAAGGTGATGCAGGAAGCGGTGCCGCTTGGGTCAATGACTGATGTGCACTATTATGGACGGACTTTGCTAGGGATGAAACAGGTGGATGAGGCGTTCAAAGTATACAAGGCGAACTATGAAAAGTTTCCAAATGAGTTTACCACGAACGTAGGGTTGGGCCGTGCCTATTCGGCAATGGGAAACTACAAGAAGGCCCTTACTTATATGAAAGCGGCACTTCCACAAGCACCCAATGAATTGAACAAGTCTAACGTTGAAACGATGATCAAGAAGCTTGAGGAAGGAAAGGACGTGAATTGACACACGGGCCCTTTGACTAAGGGAAACGACGCATGATGAAAAGAGCCTCAATTGGGGCTTTTTTTATTCAAATCAATTAAGGGTCCGTTAATTTTAATACTGGTCGGGGTGCTACAATTTCGACGAAATCATCACCAAGTATCCAGCATAGTCTTACTTTTGGTTGATATTTTTAACTAAAACAAAATCCTCTAAACAATGAAAAAAACAGCAACCCTCCTGATGTCGCTGGCTTTAACAGCATGTCTGTTCTCTTGCCAGCCCAGTGACGAAAAGATCGATGAGACGGCGAAGATGGCCCTTGCTGGCAATTCAGCATTGAGTGGGGTCTCAGCATCTGTTCAAGATGGCATCGTAACCTTATCCGGTGAAGTCGAAAGTGATGAACTGAAGTCACTTGCCCAAACAACTCTCAGTGAAGTAAAAGGAATCAAGAGTGTTGTTAACAACATTACGGTTAAACCAAAAGGGCCCACTCCGGAAGAACTTAAGCAGATGGCGGATTCGGCACTTCAAGCAAGAGTAACTGAAGCGTTCACGAGGTATAAAGTATCTGGAATCACCGCCACAGTCTTAGACAGTGTGGTTACGCTTACGGGTGATATCAAAAGGGCCGAGCTTCAAAACGCAATGAAGGCTGCTATGGAGGCAGCACCAAAGAAAGTTGAGAACAAGATGAACATACTCAAATGACAAGACCTATGGGACTACAGGAAAAATACAAACCAGTGATTGACCTCGCCCGTCAAGCCGGAGCGACGGGACTAAAGGTTGAAGAAAAAAGTAATGTTCTTCATGTAACAGCGCAGGTTTCTGAACAGACGAAACAAAAAATATGGGACGCGTATCAAAAGATAGATCCGGATATGCGTGCGGGTGATCTTGTTTTAAATTTGGAGGCAGCTGACTTTGACGAAGTGTATGAGATAAAGAAGGGTGATACATTGAGCAAAATTGCAAAGCAGTATGGAACCACTTGGCAAAAGATCCACGAAATGAACAAAGATATAATCAAGAACCCTGACCTGATTTTTCCAGGCCAGAAGATAAAGGTTCCCAAGTAACAGTAGATGAAAAATAAAAGTCCTCCGAGAAAACTCGGAGGACTTGATTTCTGATTCCTATCCGCACGAAACTATTTTTTCTTCTTTGCGGATTTCTTTGCCACTTTCCTGGAAGCCTTCTTAGGAGCCGTTTTTTTAATCGATTTCTTTCCTGCTTTTTTTGTTACGGACTTTTTCTTAGCGGCTTTTTTTGGAGCGGATTTTTTTGCCGCCTTCTTTGCTACGACTCTTTTCACTGGTTTTTTCTTCGCCGGAGCTTTAGCAGCAACAATCTTCTTTGCTGACTTCTTCACGATCTTTTTTGCCGGAAGCTTAGCGCGATCGATAATTTGCTGTGCCATCAGGTTCAGCGCAGAGCCTGCTTTGAACCATTCTATCTGGCCCGCATTATAAGTATGATTGACTTTTATCGTTTCTGAGCTACCATCCCGGTGATTTAAAACCAAAGTCAGTTGTTTTTCAGGCGCAATGCTGGTAAGGTCAATGATATCGATCGCATCATCCTCCTGGATTTTATCGTAGTCGGCTTCGTTTGAAAAAGTGAGAGCAAGCATACCTTGCTTCTTCAGGTTTGTTTCGTGTATCCTGGCAAATGATTTGACAAGGATCACTCTGATTCCAAGGTGACGTGGCTGCATCGCTGCGTGCTCACGCGAAGAACCTTCGCCGTAATTATGATCACCCACGACGATGGTTGGTTTACGTGCGGCCTTATATGCCCGCTGCGTGGCAGGGACTGGCCCGTATTCTCCCGTCAATTGATTCTTCACATAGTCCGTTTTGTCATTAAAATAGTTAACGGCACCGGTAAGCGTGTTGTTAGCGATGTTATCGAGGTGACCGCGGAAACGTAACCACGGACCCGCCATTGAGATGTGGTCTGTCGTACACTTGCCCTTTGCCTTTATCAGAAGATTCATTCCAATGAGATTTTTACCATCCCATGGGGAGAACGGGCTTAACGCCTGTAAACGGTTAGAGTTTTCCGCGATCTTAACCTGAACCTTGCTTCCGTCCTTTGCAGGGGCAAGATATCCGGGATCTTTTACGTCATAACCATTGGGAGGGAATTCGTGTCCTTCGGGTTCATCAAGTTTTACAGAGTGACCGTCAAGATTCACCAGTGTATCCGTAAGAGGATTGAATGTGAGGTCCCCGGCGATTGCAAATGCGGTCGTGATCTCCGGAGAAGCGACGAAGGCATGCGTATTGGGATTGCCATCGTTCCTCTTCGCGAAATTCCGGTTGAAGGACGTTATAATCGAATTGGCGCGGTTGGGATCATTGGTATGACGCGACCATTGCCCAATACATGGTCCGCATGCATTGGCAAGTACGACACCACCCATTTGTTCAAACACCCGCAGATAGCCATCACGTTCGACAGTATAACGTACCTGTTCAGAACCTGGTGTTATCGTGAATTCGGCCTTCGCTTTCAGCTTTTTGTCAACGGCTTGTTGCGCCAATGAAGCTGAACGTGTAATGTCTTCATAGGATGAATTGGTGCAGGAGCCGATAAGTCCCACTTCCAATTGCTGAGGCCATCCATTCTTTTTCACTTCCTCAGCAAATTGTGACAACGGGATAGCGCGATCAGGAGTGAACGGACCGTTTACATGAGGCTCCAAGGTGGAAAGATCGATCTCATACACTTCATCAAAGTATTTTTCCGGCTCATCATAAACCTCGGCATCGCCCGTTAAATGTTCTTTTACTTTGTCTGCCAGGTCGGCAACTTCTTTGCGGCCCGTCCCTCTCAGGTACTCAGCCATCTTTTCATCGTACCCGAAAGTTGAAGTGGTGGCGCCGATTTCTGCGCCCATATTGCAAATGGTACCCTTTCCCGTGCACGAAAGTGTTTGGGCTCCAGGTCCAAAGTATTCTACAATAGCACCGGTTCCACCCTTGACCGTTAGAATTCCGGCAACTTTCAATATAACATCCTTGGAGGATGTCCAACCACTTAACCTGCCGGTGAGTTTTATGCCAATTAGCTTCGGCCATTTCAATTCCCATGGCATTCCGGCCATAACATCCACGGCATCAGCACCGCCAACGCCGATAGCCAGCATGCCCAGGCCTCCTGCATTTACCGTATGAGAGTCAGTTCCAATCATCATACCTCCGGGAAAGGCGTAATTTTCCAACACAACCTGGTGAATTATTCCCGCGCCCGGTCTCCAGAATCCGATTCCAAACTTATTGGAGACCGATTCAAGAAAGTTGAAAACCTCGCCACTTGCTGTTAATGAATCAGCCAGATCTTTCTTAGCGCCGTCTTTAGCAAGAATAAGGTGGTCGCAGTGCACCGTTGAAGGCACACGCACTTTAGGAATACCTGCAGACATGAATTGCAATAGTGCCATTTGGGCCGTTGCATCCTGCATGGCTACACGATCCGGGGAGAAGTTTACGTACGACTTGCCACGACCGAAAACATCCACTTTCTGATCTTCATGAAGGTGTGCGAACAATATCTTTTCTGACAGGGTAAGTGGTTTGTTTACAATTTTCCTGGCTTTAGCAATGCGTGACGGCATCTGCTTATAAAAAGCCTTGATCATGTCTAAATCGAATACCATAGTTTTAATTTTTAGCGGTGCTAAAATAGCAATTTCTCCGTATTAGCGGGAATGCGCAAAAGTATCGGCGTTTGATGCCTCAGCAACCAAAGTAGCAACCCCTGATGCCTCGTCGTTCATCCTTATTTTATCCAACATTCTGTTCAGCAAGGTGGTTTCTTCCGGGGTTAGATTGCCTACCAGTTTCCCCAGAAGGTCCAGTTCGGGATCGATACTGTCTAGAAGGGTGAGTCCTTTAGGGGTTATGATAACTTCGACTGAACGTTTGTCTTTTACGGCGCTCTGACGGAGGACAAGACCCTTGAGTCGGAGCCGTTCTACAATTCGCGATACATC
>DASVBA010000649.1:0-3516 GCA_036376095.1 Chryseolinea sp. | reverse complement strand
TGCCGCCATCGTTGCATCTCTCGCAGGAAAAGCAAACAGCATTGGAACAATTTTTACGCTTGATATTTATCAGAAAGCATTTGACCGAGACGCCAGCGAGAGTAAACTGGTCAATGTGGGCAAGATAGCCGTGATAGTGTCGATGATAATGGCAGTGATCCTTTCATTGTTAGTAGGCGAGAAGCTAATGGGCGAAGGTAAACAAGGGTTTCAATATATTCAGGAATACACTGGCTTTGTGTCACCCGGTATATTCGCCATGTTTATCCTCGGATTCTTCTGGAAGCGCACGACGTCCAATGCTGCATTGTTTGCAACGATCGGAGGATTTCTGTTCTCACTATTCTTCAAAGTGCTGCCGCAGTTTGCGGACCTTTCATTTCTCGCTCCTGCCGGCTTCTCAAAGGATAACGGCCTGGGCGTATATGAAATACCATTCCTGGACCGTATGGGTTTTGTTTTCATTCTCTGCGTTATCGGAATGGCGATAATCACGAACATTGAAAACAGGCGAGGAGTTAAACCCAAAGGCCTGGAGATCGACCGATCAATGTTCAAATTACATCCTTCCTTTGCAGCCGGCGCACTTCTTGTATGCGGAATACTTGCCGCACTATATATAGCATTCTGGTAGACGTCAACGCAGAGTCTCTCAAGTCTCTTGAGGGCTCCTGCGTTCCCTCGACTGGTCATCCGCCGTAACGTTTCGCTATAACTTGCGTCTTCGAAAGCAATCGAATTCGCTGCTAACAAGTGATTTCCATACCGCATCAGACGCTACCGAAGTGATAAATACTTCACCTCTATAGTGTGATTCTTTTCATTGAGGATTTGGTAAGATTTGGTAATAACAAATCATTAACAAAAATAACCTATGAAAAGAGTTCTACTGTTTGTCTTTATGACGGGCGCATGGTTTTTTGCGGCCGCCCAGGAACATGTAGTATCCGGTAAGGTTACTGCAGCCGACGATGGCTCAGCCTTACCGGGTGTAAACGTTGTGTTGAAGGGTACATCTTTCGGAACGGTCACAAGTGCCGAAGGTACTTATCGACTCACGCTTCCCTCATCCGGAGGGATACTGGTATTCTCCTTTATCGGATTGCAAACACAGGAGGTATCTGTTGCAGGTCAGTCAGTCATTGATGCTAAACTTGTTATGGATGTAACGCAACTCTCTGAAGTTGTTGTTACTGGTGTTGGCGTAGCTACCGACAAAAGGAAACTCGCTATCTCCGTGGAATCCGTTTCAGGTGACAAGCTTCCCCCAATCCCAAATGCATCAATTGATCAGGCTCTTGTTGGAAAGATCGCAGGTGCGCAAATCATGTCGGCATCCGGAAATCCCGGCGCTCCCGTGAGTATTCAGCTGCGGGGCATTAATACTTTGTCAGGTGGTACACAACCGTTGATCATGGTAGATGGTGTAGAGATGCGTTCCACCTCGCTCAACTCGCTCGACCTTAACAACGTAGAACGTATTGAAGTGGTACAAGGAGCGTCGGCGGCAACCATTTATGGAGCGCAGGGAGCAAACGGAGTAATCCAGATCTTTACAAAGAAAGGAAAGCAAGGCCCGATTCGCATCGATGCTTCAGCAAGAACGAGTGTCGATAAGGTCCTTAACATAGGCGATATGCATCAGCCGTTCAATCACTCCTTCACGGTCGACCTTAGCGGCAACATCCTGGATAATAATGGAGATCTGCTTCAACAGGATGACGTTGGTCTATGGGGACAAGCCAATTGGGAAAATGGACCGGGCGCGCTGAACAACAAGCCCTACGTTGGGAACGTCAAATATCACGATCACCTTGCTCAAACGTTCAGAGATGTAAGGACGTCAAATTACAGCGTGTCTCTCTCGGGGGGAAAAGAAACATCAGACTATTCATTTACTTTCTCCAAACTGGTGCAAGAATCAGTCGTACAGGGAACACTTGACCGCAATAACTTCACAACAAACATTGGCGTTGATCTTTTAAAGAACCTTAAGTTCAGGTCAATCACGCAGCTGGTATATACGGATAATTCGGTCAACCCTTATTATGTGAACAGCGCGCCGATCTCTTCCGCAATGTATACGTATCCTTTTGCAGATCTTGAGTATAAAGACGCGGATGGAAACTACACTTACACTTTTGGCGGTGCAGGCGCAAACAACAACAACCCGCTATACTTCGAACAATATCAGAATTTCGACAATAAGGTCATCGATATCATTCCAACCTTGAACCTCCATTATTCAGCCAACAAGATCTTTGAGCTGGATTACAAGATAGGATTGAACTATTCGGTCAATAACTTCTCAAGAAATACCAAGAACCAGGAAGGCAATGCCTCATCGATTGCAACCAACAGTTTTATCGGAGAATCGATCGCCGGCGGCTTCAGCAAATCGAAGACGGATGTATTCAACATCAATTCCCTAATTACAGGAACTGCGAAGGTGGACTTTGACCACGACCTTGGACTCAATTTTCCCCTGGTGTCTACGACACAAGTCGCCTTCGACTGGCGAAAGAGTAGTTTCCACCGCAATTATTCAATTTTTACGGGTCTACCTTCATATTCACAAATCGATGACATCAATGGTGCTCAATCGTCATCGAATAGCACCAGCGAATACGAGGACTTGTTCATCACTTATGGTTATCTCGTAAACCAGCGTTTTGAGTACAAGGATCTTGCAGGTATTTCAGGAGGATTCCGTTCAGATTTTAGCTCAACATATGGAGATGCAAAATCGCCGTTTACTTTCCCTCGTGGGGATGCATTCCTGCGAATTTCACAAATGCCCTTCTGGAGCGGTCTTGTTGGCGTATTTCCTGAATTCAAGCTGCGGGCAGCGTATGGAGAGGCCGGTATCCAACCCGTTGGCTATCTTTTGGATGCGTCACGCGACCTCGCAGGGCCTGTTCCGAATCACTACCTGAGAACAACAACGTTCAAAACTGGCACCGTTGACAACGGCGCGATAATCTATAATAATCCTTCTGTCTCAAACTCTGCATTAAAAGTTGAGAGGACGAGCGAGTTCGAATATGGATTTGATTTCGCGCTCGCTCCCATTCGAAATGGTGCATGGCTGAACTACATTTCTATAAGCGCTTCTATCTGGAAAAGAAAAAGTGATGATGTTGTGTGGCAGAGAACGCAGCCTGTTTCAAACGGGTCCGAAACGATTTGGGACAACTATATAAACCTGGAGTCTAATGGTATTCAGTTTTCTTTGGATGCCGATCTGTTCACAAGCGATAACTTCAAATGGGACTTGACTACAAATTTTGGCAGGCAGATATCTGAGCTCAAGAGTACCGCTGACGGCAAAGATATTCCACTGGTGTGGGCTAATGCGGCCACTTATACGCTGAAGCCGGGAGAACAAATTGGAACGGTGTACGGATACAAAGCCTTGACCAGCATTGATCAGAAAGATACCGACGGTAATTTCTACCTCGATCAGGCAAACGCCGCTAACTATGAGCTCGTTGCTGGCAGGGTGGTAGAGAAAGC
>DASVBA010000643.1:0-5090 GCA_036376095.1 Chryseolinea sp. | reverse complement strand
TACGCAAACGACCATCTCCCTCATATTCAAATGCACCGTCAGGAGGCTGAAACGTTATTGATCATACTTGAACCGTAAGGCCAGGGGGTAAAGCGCGCTGAGTTACAGCGTGCTTTCCTTTCAGGAGAATGCTGACTTTACGGTCCATCCACAGGTGAAGTTTCACAACGGATTCAGACCTTCCGAATAATTATCAACTTGATTTATATTTGTATACGGTGAATCCAGTCAGCTCAAGGAACCTGGTTTTGAGTTTACACCTGGTATTCTTCCTGCAATTTTTTAAAAGGTTGTCTCTCCCAGTACGTCAAGCTTCGCCACATCCATTCCAATGGACCAAAACGGAAATATTTTAACCAGATGGGGCTGACAATCAGTTGAAAAAGCCAGACACCAAATACGACGTAGTAAAGTTGGTACCGTTGCAACGTGCCATACAATGCAAAACCGTAACCTAAAAAAATAAAATTACAGATCAGTGACTGCATGATGTAATTGGAGAAGGCCATTTGTCCAACGGCCGCCAGGGCTTTTTGCAGGAAGGGCAGCAACGCGGATTTTATAAAAAGCATAATGATCGCTACGTGACCACACGTATTTGCAACTCTTCCAACATTGTAGGTTAAATAGCTCTGGTCGATGGAAAGAATTGAGAATTGATTGGAAACAAGCAGATCCGATTCGTAATAATTTACTGTCAGACCGATAGTATAACCAATCAGAGCCATCAGCCAATAAAATCGATTTGACTTTTCAGCCTTTAGAATACCAAGTTTTAAAAACGCCATTCCAAGCAGCATCATCGCTAACGTATCCAAGAAGCCAAGGCGATAAAGAAATGTGGTTTGCATGAATTGATTTACCGGCTCTTTATGTTTAACAATACTAAAGTAGCCTTTGTGCATGGCAGAAATTTCCTCCTGAACTTTTTCGGGAGCCGGCTTGCGTTCATTTACGATGCCTTCCCATTTAGCAATAGCTTCGGTTTGTTTTTTGTCCAAATTCTCTCCTGAGCTTTTCGCCTGTTGTGCTGCAACTGCGGCTTCGTAGATATCCTTATTGTGAACGTAGTCCTTTAAATTCCATAGCGTAGCAAGTGCTAAAAAAATTGTCGTTCCGATTATCAATTGTTTAGGAGGAAGGTGGCGAAAACTGAATGCAAACATTCCTACAATTCCATAACAGTACAAAATTTCACCATCCCACAGTAAAAGATAACAATGAATGATTCCAAACAGCACCATCCACGTCAGCCTGCGAAAGAAAAGATCAGTAACCAAGGCGTTGTTTGTCGCTGTACGGTTCGTAAATAACAAGATCCCAGCCCCAAACAGCATGGAAAACATACCTCGCATAGTACCTTCAAAGAACATCGAGTTTATCCACCAGACGGTAAGGTTCCAGCCGGTGGCGCCACCGTTGTTAGTAGGGTCATCATACGCCTTATACAAGCCAAAACCAGTAATATTCATCAGCAAAATGCCACAGAGTGAAACACCCCGGATGATATCCATTGAGTTGATTCTGTCCGCTTTAGTTGTGGGGGCAATTCGTAGTTCTTTTACCATTGGATAGATTTATTGAATAGTGAAGGCAATTTCAACCTGACCACAACCTTTCAGTACTCAATGTAATAAATTGAAAGTTAGATTCTGTATAAGAGACTATGGTACGCGAAACTATTTAAGGACTATTTGGCTTCGGCGGTTTTCTTAACGGTGTTGTTTTCGAAGGTTAGCGGCTTCTTTGCCTTGCTGGCCCGGTTGTTTGTCACGGAGATGTCCTTCGTTCCGGCACCCTGGACGTGTACGAAAGTAGCTGTACCGTGGGCAGCGAATGAATTTCTGACTACGCCATCGCTACAGTCTTCAAGCACTATGGCCGGTATGTCTTTTTCTGTCAGACCTTGTCTTCCGGAGAATGCGTCGACAATAAAATCCGAGACATTCTTCATCACCAGTGCGGACTGCCATGCCGCTTCGGTTTCCTTTTGGTTCCATTCGACGGACACATCGCGGAGTTTTAGTCCTTTTACATTTTCGACGCGGATTGCATCGGTAGCGCGTTTGTCTTTGGCATCCTCTACATCCATAAAAAGTCTGACGTTCGTCATGCGGATATTCTCCAACGGCTGGTCGATATGCCCTGTGATTGTTGTGGTACCACGTGCTTTTGCGCTGATGTTATCGATGAAAATATCGCGGATCTGACCGAGGGGAGAGGCATCGGTTCTTTTCTTCAGCACGAACTTGCACATTTCCGAACTTCCCCACCAATTCCAGTGGCGGCGACTGGTCTCGATGGTGAGGTTGGAAATGATCACATTGCTAACCATTGCACCGTCCTGCACATTGATGCCGAAGCCCTTGTTTGAGTTGCGAATGACACAATTGCTGAAGATAACGTGCCGGATATCGGCCTCGGTTTCCGTACCGATCATCAACGGTGTCGACGACGAGGTGAGCACACAATTTGTCACGGTAACATTTTCCACAGCATTGGCCTTCTTTCCATTCCTGGAGATTGCTTTCAACACGATAGCATCGTCGGCGGTGGTGATAATACAGTCGGAGACTACGACGTTCTTTGACGAACAGATGTCGATACCGTCTGCATTGACACCTTTCTCGAGATCAGAATAGATGTAAATGCCTCGCACCGTCACCCTGTCGCAGTCGTTCAAGCGTACAGTCCAGAGCGGCGCGTTTAGCATGGAAACGTCGCTAAGCTGCACGTTGGTGCAATCGTTCAATACGCATAGGAAAATGTTCATTGCTTCGCGACTTCGATAGTAGCGTTTCATCTCGATGCCGGCCTTCCGGGCGATGTCCTGCTCACTCGCGATCTCAGGATCGGCGCCTCGTACGTTGTCATAGTCGTATCGCGCCAGACCATCGATGGTACCCTTTCCCGTAACTGCAATGTTTTTTGCATTCGCTGCGAAGATCAGCGCGCGGGCGTCTTTCACGTAGTCGGCCGGCTGTTGGCTTGCAAACAGCGTCGCACCTGCCTCCAGGTGAAGCGTGACGTTGTCGCGGAGTTGCACGGTACCGACGGTGTATTCCCCGGCGGGTACCTCAACCGTGCCGCCTCCTGCAGCAGTGCAAGCTTCGATGGCATCACGGAACGCTTTAGTGCCATTATCGGCGCGAACGCCAGTGGCCCCATAATTTCTAACGTCGAAGGGCGATGGTGATGCGCCTGGCCTGGCCGTTGCGGAAATAAAACCGAGGCCGAGCAATGCACCGGCGTAGCCCAGGACGGTGCGACGGGTGGGGAGAACGACAGGTTGCTGTTTCATGATGGTCGGTGTATTCAGATAAATGAATCACAAAATAGCCATCTCCCCCTTATCGAAGGAGAGTTCAATGTTAAACTTAGGAACATTATCTCAGGTTATGTCTCAATTCTGGCAAACATCTGCATGGTTTTTGCCAGTCTGAAAGCTGGCAAATTCTAAAGATGGAGATACGTCCATGTAACATCCGTTATGCTCCGTCGTCTAGTAAACACTTGCCACCCCGCTACGAATGACCACATCTCTCATTAAAACCAACGGCCTGGAATTCTCTTTCACGAAAGGCGAATCAATTCTGCACAATCTTCACCTCGAAGTCCCCGAAGGAAGCATTTATGGATTTCTCGGCCCGAATGGCGCCGGTAAAACCACGACCTTACGGCTACTGCTTGGCCTTTTGAAGATTGATAATAATCCCATTTCCATATTCGGTGAGGAGCTGGCCCGGCATCGGCTTCAGGTCCTTCGCCGGATCGGTTCACTCATAGAGCAGCCCTCTCTTTACGGCCATCTCACGGGTAAAGAAAACCTCGAGGTGTACAGACTTACGTATTCCTGCAGGAAAGAAAGAATTGACGAGGTATTGCAGATCGTCGGCCTTACTCACGCTGCGAAAAAGAAAGCAAAAGCCTATTCGCTTGGCATGAAACAGAGGCTCGCGATTGCAATCACACTACTTCACGATCCGGAGCTTTTGATCCTGGATGAGCCCACCAACGGCCTGGATCCAACGGGTATCATTGAGATGCGTGAACTGATCATAAGACTAAATAAAGAACATAAAAAAACGATTCTCGTATCAAGCCATCTGCTAACGGAAGTGGAGAAGATCGCCAGTCATGTAGGGATCATTCATCGCGGACGTCTGCTGTTCCAGGGGACGTTGGCCCAACTACAGCAAATGAAAACGTTGCACTCGGTCCTGGAAGTTGAGGTAGATAATATTGCAAATGCAAAACGTTTACTTCAAGACATGAATGTCAAGCAAACCGGCGAATTCACACTACAGATCCCTGTTGAGAACAGGGAGTCTATGGCCGCACTCAACAGTACACTTGTTCAAAACGATATAAAAGTCTACAGGATGAGCCCGGCCAGCGCAAATCTGGAAGATCTATTCATACAAATAATTTCAGCGTGATGTATTCACTGATGCTCAATACTAATGCAGAGTTCTTAAAGACCAGAAGAACGAACGCGATCTGGCTGACTATTGCGGGAGCTTTGTTTATTCCATCTGTCAATTTTATCAAACTGCTGAGCCGACCGGACCTGTTTGTGCCCCAAACAAAAGCCGATCCCTGGGCATATATGTTGAACGATAACTGGGCGCCTGGTGCGTCATTGTTTCTTCCCATGTATGTCATACTTGTGATCAGCCTTGTAGTTCAGATTGAATTCACCAACAACACATGGAAACAAGTATACGCGTCACCCAGACGCTACGCTGACATTTATTTTTCAAAATTATTTGTGATTTTATTCCTGATTCTTCTTTGGATCGTTCTGCTATCCATTTTCATGATCTCCTCCGGCTATGTTGTGGAGATGGTCAATAGCGACTATGTATTTGCGGGCCGCCAGGTTCCCTGGAGACAACTCTCCACGATCGCAATGAAAATGTTTGCATCCACACTTGGAATCGTAGCCATCCAGTACTGGCTCAGTTTGTGGTTCAAGAGTTTTGTCACGCCGATCGGAATCGGAATGGCTTTGCTCACAGGTGGTCTTATGATCCGCCAGTGGGAGTACATTTCGTACTATCCGTATTTGCATCCACTGTTGGTATATT
>DASVBA010000641.1:0-6173 GCA_036376095.1 Chryseolinea sp. | reverse complement strand
CGTCTGTGTGTTGTTAAACCAGACTTTAGTAGCTCCAAGTAAATTGCTTCCCGTAAAAAGGATCAGCTGATTGGTAATGTTTGCCGGTGCTACGACCTCGTCAACAACAACGGGTGCCGTAGCGGTGAATGTTTTTGCGTTGGATGTACCGCCAAGGTTGACAACGGTCACGTTCTTGGCACCTGTTGTGACCGGCGAGTTAACGACAATGGTAGTGCTGGTGTTTGAGGTCGGCGTTACTTCCGTAGAATTAAACATGACCTTGGCATTCTCCATGTTTGTTCCAGTAATAGTTATCGGTGATCCCGCTGACGCCGATGTGGGATTGATGGAAGCAATAACCGGTGTCACATAAAATGTACCCGAGCTGGTGTGGGATCCTGCCGCATTGGTCACTTTGATCTTACCTGAAGTTCCATTCGCAGGAACTTTTGCCGAGATCTGAGTTGGCGAGTCAACAGTAAAATTGGCTGCGCCTACTTCAATGTTGTTTATCGTCACCGATGTGATGCCCGAAAAATTCAAACCCGTAATTACAACGGTACTGCCAGGCAAACCATTCGCTGGATTAAAACTGTTCACCTGTGGTGGAACTTCAACGGTGAAGCTGGCTGTCGACTGGCCTGTACCCGCAGGAGTTGTCACCGAAATCTTGCCCGTGAGCGCTCCGGCAGGAACTTTAGCAGTGATCTTTATATTCGAATCAACCGTATAATTTGCGGCAGCCACTACCGTCGTGTTGAACTTCACGGACGAGACATTGATGAAGTTCGTTCCGTTGATCACAACTGTAGCACCGATGTTTCCTTTTAGAGGTGAGAATGAATCCACTGTAGGAGCACCGATCAGATCAAATGCCGTAGCACTTTCTCCAGCCCCGGCGGCAGTTTGGACTGTGATCTTTCCAGTGGTTGCCGTACCAGGAACCTTCGCCGTAATTTTTGATCCGTCCACCACGGTAACTTCGGTAGCTGTGCCAGTGCCAAACTTAACGACGGCGCCTGCTTCGAAACCGCTTCCGTTTATTGTGACAACAGTACCCACCACACCGGTCGCTGGATTAAAGCTCGATACAGTAGGCGCATCCTTGACCGTGAAATCTTTTACACTAACTGCCTCACCGCCGGGTGTCACCACTTTGATCTTTCCAGTCGTTGCTGATGCCGGGACATTCGCTTCAACCAGCGTAGCGTTCTTATAGTCAACTGTGGTTTGTTCGCCAGACCCAAAAATTACTTTTGTTACTCCTTCGAAATTGGCGCCGGAGATCTGTACCAACCGTCCCGGTGGTCCAACCTCTGGGGTGAACGAGCTTATTGAGGGCTTGGCGACAACCGTAAACGTCTCAGGTTGCGAGGTTCCTCCCGGAGTAGTAACGGTAACATCAAATGCTCCAATACCAAGTTCAGAAGGGACAACCAATTTCAGCTCGGTCTCCGTTTTTAATGCAAACGTCGTTACCTGTTTTGTACCGAAGCTAACGTGCGTTGCAGTTTCAAGGTACTTGCCTTTAATAGAGATCTCCGTTCCGATCGAACCTTTATCGGGTTGAAGGGTGGTGATCTCAGGTGCACTTGGCAACACTTCAAAGGATACCATGTTAGAAGTACCGCCGTCTGTTTTGATGCTCACGCTCAGGTTGCCCGGGACAACGCCATCGGGAACGGCCGTAACAACTTCTGTATCGGTTCGGGACGCAGCCGTTGTACTCACCGACCCAAAGTTTATCTTTTCCGTCGCCGATAAATTTTTACCCTTGATTGTGACGACCGTGTTTATAGGTCCCGAGCCAGGGCTGACGGTGGTTATTTCGGGCTTTGGTTTTTCGGGAGGGCTACAGGTAAAGAGGCCGCAGGCGATAGCTAGAACTACAACTACGCTTGTGATGTAAGACAATATTTTCATAACCCTTGGGTTTAGTCCTGGCTAAGCGTGTGTAAAATGCGGTTCGCCCTTCGATCCAACTCCTGCAACTGTTTGTCAAGTCTTAAAACTTCTTCGCTGATATCTTTCTCCAACTCGCGTTTCTTCTCGCCAGGCTTTTTGATCTTGGCTCCGGCGATATCGTTAATTGTATTGATCTTTTGATTCAGCGTAAGGATGTTAACATTGTGAACATCGCCGAGAATATAGTCCATCAATGATTTGAATTCGAACGACTCAACGTCATTTTTCCAGAACGTGGAGACATATTTCTCATAGGTGAGCCGGTTCTTATTGAGTTTCTCAAAGGCACGGCCATACTGTTCGATTGCTTCGACCAGGTGAGCATTTGCCTGCCTGCTTTCAGTTGCCTTAACACCCAACATTTGAAAAGCATCTTTAAAATCCTTTGCTTCATTGAGATAATCGTTGATTGTAGCGGATATCAGTGGGAAGGCTTCGTCCTTGCTGGTAACGCTTACGCTGCGTTCGTTTACGCCGGCCATTGTCGCTGTATCGCCAAGGAGGGGTTTAAGAAGAGCGCGGATCTCAAAACTATACTCACCGACAAATTCTTTTTCATCCTTGAGCACGTCCCAGACGATGACACGTTCTTTCCCACTAAACACAGAAGGTCCCACGCCATTGCCGGCTACATTCCGCAAGGTTTGATTGTAGTTGTCTTTGGAAGAATAAAGGGCTACTTCAAACTGGTAGTCCCCTTTGGTGCCAGCCGTAATGTCATATCTGACTACGATCTTGTCGCCTACCGCTTCAGTAACGACGTTAGTGATGGATTGTGCAAGCACACCGTGAAAAGCACACAATACCAGGAGGAAGGTAGTAAGGCGGTTTTGCATAAATCCAACTGAAGACGGATATTAAAGTTAATGGAAACGGAGGGGCAAAAAAATGATTTGAGTAAATTTCGTTTCGGAAAAACCAGTTTGAAACCCGCTATGCGACTTTTTTCCCTGATTTTCACGGTTCTGATGTGTTCCATTGCTTGCTATAGCCAGCAGGTGATCCGGGGGTACAGCAAGCCGGCAAAATTTAATATTGTGCCCTCAAAGGACACGGCGTCCACTTCATTGACCGTCACGACCAATCTTGAGTTTTATAAGAATGAAAAAAAGACAGCGCTGATCATCGGCAACGGCGACTACAAGAATGGACCGCTTAAGAACGCGGTAAACGATGCATTTGACATGGCTGCCACATTGGGAGCAAAAGGATTCAGAGTAATCATGAAACTTAATGCCTCGCGGATTGAGATGCGTGAAGCTATCCGCGAGTTTGGAAACGAAATAAATTCAGGTGGTGTAGGACTATTCTATTATTCTGGTCACGGAATTCAGGTAGACGGTGTCAACTATCTTGTACCGATGGATGCGTCTATTGAGTTAAAGGCCGAGGTAGCGGAGGAATGTATAAGCGCTAACTCCGTTCTTAAGGTAATGGAGTATTCAAAGAACAGGATCAACGTGATCATACTTGACGCGTGTCGAAACAATCCTTTCAGAAGCTTTACTCGTTCCGATGAAAAAGGAATCACTCGAATGGATCCGCCAGCGGGCGCCAAACAAGGATCGATCATTGCCTTTGCGACTGCGCCGGGGTCCGTTGCATCCGATGGCGAGACCAGGAACGGCCTTTATACTTCGAAACTCCTCAAATACATGAATACCCCAGGCCTCACGTTAGAAGAAGTATTTAAGAAGGCCAGGATCGACGTGCTCCAGGAATCAGGAGGAACGCAGACACCTTGGGAGAACAATTCCTTAACAGGTGATTTTTTCTTCACATTCGAGTAAAATCGGTAATCGCCTTGCCCGCCGAAGCTGCTTCAGCGTAGGAGGGTTAATCGTTGTGGGCGCCATAGCTACGGCAGGTGTTCGGGAATGAACAAACCTTTCACCAACCCTTTCACACCTAACGAATAATTCAGCTTCGCTACAAACATTTACAAAATCTCACCCATGCTTCGTTACTCCGATTAAGGAATGATTCTTACACGCGCCTTCGTGCCCGAGGTGTCGATGACAATTTTTTACAAATTGTTTCATGCACACCAAAGTGGGATAAGCATCCACGTGGTGACAATTTTTTACAAATGACACAATCCGGTGACAACTTTTTACAAACCGGGTAGTACTACCGTTGTAATAAAAAGTTACAATAAAAAATAAATAATTTTTTCACTGAACGATTTTGATCAACTGTCCCCTATTTCCGGACAGTAATAAATTCGTACACCGCTTTATTCATATTGTTTTTGCATATCAACAAGTAAAAACTTTTTGGAAGAGTTTTTGATTATCGCACGGCATCCTTCCTAAGCCAAAAGAGTATTGATTGTTTTCAAAACTTTTTTTGTAACCATTTAATCTACTTAAAGTAATCTTATACACTTAACTGAATCATGTTATGATGAACAAATTGAAATTTATTTTGGGTATGGTAACGATGTTGTTCACCATCTCCACAGTCAGCGCCCAGGTGACAACAGCCACAGGTGAAGTAATTGCAGGCTCCCCCTACGTGGATGATAAGTATAAGGACGGAACGATCTATTACGGAGATAAGAACTATCCAGCCCCGATCCGCTATAACGCTTATCAGGATCTCATAGAATACCAACAAAACGGGAAAGCCCTTACGCTTGATGCGAATGCCTCTATTAAGAAAGTAATCGTCGGGGATGAAGTATTTGTTCCTCTTGTCCCTGAAGGGAGCGCCAAGAAGCCGGGTTATTTCGTAATGATAGACAGTGGGAAGCTGAACTTGTACTCCAAGAAAAAGATTGTGTTCACGCCATTTAAACAAAGAGGCAAAATAGATGGCACGGACCAACCGGCAGAATTCCAGAAAAAACCGGACATATATTATTATCAGTTGGAAGGAGGGGCATTGAAGCAAGTTGATAATATGGAATCGATCATCGCCAGCTTACCTGATAAGCAGGATGAGATGACTCAATATGTTAAAAAGGAAAAGTTGAAGGCTAAAAAGGAAAAGGATATCATTCAGTTTGTCAAACACTATAATTCGTTATGAGTTATGCTTGCCCCGCCGGTAGTTCTTCGCGAAGGTGGTAATTTTGGTGTGAAGGCAAGTGTGTGCGTGAGGGAGAAGGCGCATGCCTAAAAAATAAATTGAAAAACTGAATAGGATAGTTTTGATTGACAGCACAGGCCTTCTGGTATTTGGTAAATACTGGCAAGGCTTGTGCTTACCTATGTCGCGTGGCCAGATAAATTGAGAGCGTAAAGGGTTATGTAAGCTCGTTGTATTTTCGGCCGAGGGAATTTGCCGCATCGATGGACAGTGGCTTTGACAGATAAGAATCTACCATATCCGATTTCTTCGCGTTTTCTCTATCACGCGGATCAAGAGAGCTGGACAGCACGCAGATCAAACATCTATGTTTGAATTGTTGAAAGTCCTTTTTGAAGCGTTCGATAAATTCCCACCCGCATATTCCAGGCATGTTGATGTCCACGAAGATTATTCCCGGCCATCGGTTTTCCGTCTGAAATTCCGACAACATCTCGAGACCTTGTTCACCGGACTGAACAGCGACGATGTTGTCCGCTAGTCCTGACTTTCGAAGGATAATGGTGTTGAGGGTGTTTACGGCCTCGTCATCATCGATCAAAAGGACCAGATCGGGCTTCTTTGACAACTCGGTCATATCCCTTGAGGTATAGTAAAATTAAAAATGCTTCCTGATGGCTTGTTCGGTTCAACCCAAATCTGTCCATTGTGAAGCTCCGTCACTATCTTATGACATTGAGCCAAACCCAATCCATACCCGTCATAATGGTCTTTCGGATGAAGCCTTTGATACAGCTTGAATATCTTTTCATTGAAGGCGGGATCAATACCAATGCCGTTATCCGCGACCGAAAATTTCCAGAATGCCCCGTTCTTAACACAAGAGATCTTTACCTGCGGCGGTTCCTTGCTTCTGAACTTAAGAGCGTTACTCACAAGATTTTGGAATAATACTCTGAGGTCTACATCATAACCCATGACCGACGGCAATTCATCGGCTTCAATGATAGCATTATTATCTTTTATCGCTAGTGCCAGGTCCGCCTTCACGTCGCGGACGATGAGGTTGCAGTTCACCTTTGACATAAGCGCTTCTTTTCCGATCCTCGAATACTCCAACAAGCCCTTAATGAGGTTGGTCATCCTTATCGAACCTTGCTGAATGTAATTAAGATATTGCAATACTTCAGCAT
>DASVBA010000638.1:0-5642 GCA_036376095.1 Chryseolinea sp. | reverse complement strand
CTAATTTAAGTTTCATAATGTTTGTTTAATTGTTATGTCCAACAAGCAGTAGAACGTAATGAGTATCGAGCAGGATGTCATGGTTCGGTAATGAATTGTAATAAGTTGTAATCGATATTAACAGCGTCCGGTTATGATCTTCAAGCCTACCGCATATTGCGGCACGCCTGTTAGTTATCCGTTATCTGTATCCATAATTCTTAATAGTGAGTGTGAGTGTCAGCGTGTGTGGGTGTAGGGTATAGGGTATAGGGTGTGCGGTGTGGGTGTGGGCATGTTAACCGCAGGGACGCAGGGAGCACCGAGTTCACGCAGGGTATTGTGCGATAATCTTAGGATATGGGGTATTGCTGCATGGCCTTGCGTCGTGCGGTGAACATCACCTTCCACCACCGGCTAACGATTGACGGCTTTATTTGCTAAGATTGTAAGACACTAACAAGCCTGAACTGATGAAACCTTTGATCTACTTTGCTCTTCTATTGCTTAGTTTTTTTCAGTGTACGGAGCCATCCATTGCCCAGGGAAGTAATAAAGGCAAGGTGGCAATTATCGATGCTCAACACTATAGTAATGTTTTTGCTGAGATCAGGAATTTCCGGATCTTTTTGCCGCCGTCATACGCAGATAACCCCGGGAAGCGATATCCTGTCATTTATTTTTATCACGGCTGGTCACAACGGTTTTTTGGAAGCAGTGATCACTATGCGGACTTTGATCAGGGCGATGAAAACAAAGGCGACAACATTGCACGCTTTGTCGCTTCTAATGACGTGATCGTCGTGAAAGCGGATGGTTACAACCGAAGTCCTGATGAAAAGTATTATGTTCGCCCGTACAACATTGGCCCCGTAGAAACCTTTCGCCAATTTCCACTCTACTTTCCGGAGCTGGTTGAGCACATCGACACGCATTATAATACGCTGGCTGACCGCGAGCATCGTGGAATCGCCGGCCTGTCAATGGGTGGCTTCATGACGTTCTGGATCGCGGGAAAGTATCCTCACCTTTTATCCGCAGCAGGCAATTTTTGTGGCTCCGCCGAATTCGTTGTCGGTCCAAAAGATTTTCCCGCGGAATACAGGCACATTGATATGTATAAAAATTATGGGGGAGTGAAATTAAGATTGAATTATGGAGATAAAGATTTTATCCGCGGTTATCACGAGGACTTGAACAGGATCTGGCCTGAATTGTTGAGCAACTACGAATGGAAGATATATGATGCAGCTCATTCCACGTGTGGGATGGGCGAAATGTTTGGCTTTATATTAAATGCGTTTAAAAGCCCGCTCCCAAGGCCGGCGCAGTGGGACCACATTGACGTATATCCGGATTTTTCTGTCTGGGGTTACAACGTGAGCACTGACCGTAATGTTCCCGGATTCACAATCCTCGAAGATGTGGATGGGCGAGGTTTCGAATGCTCAGTACGGGAATTTCTCCCCAGCGGCGAATTGTTGCCGTTTGTTAATGTCACAGTGACCACCGCACCACTTTATGAAAAAAATACCGAATATATTATTCACGATATCGACACTAGAACTCTAAAGACAACACAACAGATCCAGCGCAGCGATGGTCAGGGACGATTGATTATTCAACTCAATGGTAGCTCACACGAAATCGGCATCAATAAAAAGGGAGATAGGCCCAACATTCGAATTGTCTCCGTCGAAGTTCAAAATGCAGGCTGGATAACTGAGGAGAAGGACGCTACACTCTCTGTTAAATTAGTCAATAAAGGACTTTCCGTGGGGAAAAATGTAAGCGCAAGATTATCAGCCGTCAGGGACAACGTAAGCTTCAAACAGGATCGCTCTGGTTTTAACGACATTGCAGGCGGTGACGTGCGAAGCGCGCAAACAAACTTCGTGTTCCGCGTAAAGGCAGGAATTGAGATTGTGAAATTCAAGCTTACCATCCAGGATCAGAATAAAAATGAATGGGTTGATTTTTTTGAAATGCCCGTAAAGAAGAACGTGCCCGAAATAAAAGAATTTGAGATCGCCGATGGGAAGACGTTCACCGTCGCAAAGGGAGGCAACGATTCGGAAACAATGGTGTTAGGTAGCGGCAACGGTGATGGTACTGCTAGTCCTGGTGAATCAATCGTGGTCCTGGTAAAAGACGTTCAAAAATATTGGCGGACTGATCTGTATTCGACGGATCCATATGTGAATCCAGCTGGAGTCGCCGTAAGAAAGTCCGATTACTGGGGAAACTATGATCACGTTGGTGCGTCGGCGAAATATCACATCCCATTGATAGCTTCAAATTGTCCCGAAAATCACACGATGGAATTTTTTGCTGAATACTGGCTTCCTGATAATCCCCTTCATATCATACGGCAAGGCGTGATCAAAATAGAAGTAAAGGGAAAGGACGCTACGCCTCCTCAGGTTCAGTGGGTTCAGGTGACAGGGGAAAATGTGGTCCGGGCGAAGATCTATGATGGCATGAAAATCCAATCCGCAAAAGCCAAACTTGTTCTAAAAAATGATCCCACGAGATTATTCGAAGTGGAATTGAACGATGACGGCAATGCAGGGGATCAAGCCGGCGGAGACAATGTTTATAGCAGAAAGATCCCTGCTGATAAATTTGGCATCTATCGCTTGATTATTGAGGCGGTTGACTCGAACACAAACAAAATGATTTACGAGAAGACTGACGATTTTGTATTGCATTGAGCAAGTTGTCCGAATTTTAAAATAAAACTGAAGATGGAAATTTTAACTATCTTAAGAAGTAACAAGATTTGAATGAAAGTTAAATCTTCGATCGCCGGTATCGTTGCCTTATTCATTTTTCTGACCGTTAATGCTCAGAAAAAAAATGAGTCTGAGGCTTCGACTTTTCCCTACCAAAAAATGCCGGCCGTGCTGCCCGGTACACAACAGCTCATATGGCAGGGCGACCTGTCTATGAAAATGCTGGACGGCGCAGATAAATTCATCGAAGAGAAAATTGAGGAATCTGTGTCGGGTCGTTCGAAATTGTGGACGCGTGATTTGAGTTCGCCGGCCGCCTATGAAACGTCGGTTGAACCAAACCGCAGAAGATTTATAAAATGTATCGGCGTCGAAGATAAAAGCAAACCGTCCGCTAGCTACAACGTAGGGCTTGAAGAGAAATATCCCGATGTGTTCATGCAAAAAATTTCCATTGACAACGACCCGGAACGCATTGCTGAAACCGACAAGTATGTCGTCTACCAGGTTAGGTGGCCTGTATTAAACAGAGTATTCGGCGAGGGACTTCTGCTGCAACCAAAAACAAAAATTGTCGCGAACATTATCGCCCTTCCGGATGCGGACCAGGACCCTGAACAACTTGCAGGTTTGTCACCGGGAGTACCCGCCGCATCACAATTTGCAAGACGCCTTGCCGAGAATGGATTTCAGGTATTGATCCCCTTGCTCATTAGCAGAACGTTTTTATTTGAGGGCAGGCAGCATCAGCAGACTTATCGCGAATGGCTTTACAGGCAGTCCTTTCATATGGGCCGGCATATCATTGGTTACGAGGTACAAAAAGTGCTGGCAGCAGTGGATTGGTTTGAGCGTTCCGCCGACAATTTAAAGGTTGGCGTCGCCGGATATTGTGAAGGAGCGCTTATCGCGTTCTATGCAGCCGCTGTTGACACACGAATAGACGCAGCGCTGGTGAGTGGCTACTTTACGTCGCGTCAAAAGGTGTGGGATGAACCTTTATACCGGAATGTGTGGGGTCATCTTGCTGAGTTTGGAGATGCTGAGATCGCAACGCTTATCGCTCCTCGTCCAATAACAATAGAGTATAGTTCGGTGCCCGAAATAAACGAGAGGGTTGAATCCCGCGAAGCACAGGGACAGGTTGGAGGTTGGCCTTTTACGGGTTACAAAGGCAGATTACAAACTCCGTCGTTTGAATCAGTAAACGCTGAATATAACCGGATCGATGCGTTGATAAAACCGGGCTTCCAGTCACGGCATCTTGTCAGCGGTCCGAAAAATGCAACAGTAAGTTTTGGATCCACCGTTGCATTAGAAAAGTTTACGCAGTCCCTGGGATTTAATTCATCGCTGAATATATCGAATGAAATACCTGTGGACAAACGTAAGACATTTGATCGGAAAGCACGGCAGGTCCGACAGGTGAAAGAGATCGAAGATCATGTGCAGTGGCTCCTTCGCGACTCAGACCACGAACGAAATAAATTTTTTCTTTACAACGTCATGCCGGAATTTGAAAAGAGAACGTGGAGTCCGAAATCTTTTCATCCTTACTATTCTCCGGATCATTTTATTGAAAAGGGTAAGGAATACCGGAAATATTTCCGCGAAGAAATCCTTGGGAGTTTTGATGACAAGTTGCTGCCCCCAAATCCGCAAACCAGGAAGATCTATGACAAAGAAAGGTGGACTGGATATGAGGTTGTGTTGGACGTGTATCCAAATCTTTTTGCCACGGGAATTTTGTTGATTCCGAAAGATCTTAAACCTGGAGAACAACGGCCTGTGGTCGTATGCCAACATGGCCGGAACAGTTTGCCGCATGAACTTGTCGAGGGCAACAAGGATTATTACAATGATGCCGCCGCCAAACTTGCTGACCGGGGTTTTATTGTCTATGTTCCACAGAATCCGTATCGGGGCGAAGACCGTTATCGACTGCTTGATCGAAAAGCGAATACAATCAGGAAGACTTTATTTTCTTTCATCGTTTCCCAGCATGATCAAACTCTTCGGTGGCTGGGTTCGCTTTCCTTTGTCGACAAATCCAGAATTGCGTTTTATGGACTAAGTTATGGTGGTGAAACGGCGATGCGTGTACCGGCGGTGTTGGAGGGATATTGCCTTTCTATTTGTTCAGGTGATTTTGGAGACTGGACCCGAAAGGTGGTTGATACCCACAATAAGGTTAGTTTCATGAATACGTTTGAATGGGAGATGCCTTATTTCAATATGGGCAGTACATTTAGTTATGCAGAGATGGCCTACCTTATTTTTCCGAGACCGTTTATGGTGGAACGAGGACACGATGATCTTGTTCAGCCCGACGAGTGGGTTTCATATGAGTATGGAAAAGTGAAGTATGTGTATGACAAGTTTAACCTCGACGATAAGACAACCATAGAATTTTTTAATGGCGGCCATTCAATGCGCAACGACGGGACGTTTAAGTTTCTTCACAAACATCTTCGCTGGCCCTGAAACAGGAATCGGCAAGGTGGTAAACGCGGCACATGCACACCTGACGCCGATGAACAGGAGGCGACCCACCATTAATAAATTTCTTCACTAGATTTTCCGGTTCACGCAATGGTCGACGTTTTCAGAAATCTTCCCGCAGATTTATCAAATTTATTTGATAGAAGCCTTTGACATGGCTGATTTTAATCATACTTCTCTATAACTGATCCATCTGCGGATCCACGATTGATTCTTTAGCGAGGGTACCATCACCGAACATGACAAAATTCACACGCTTCATTTGATCAACGTCATGTGGACTCGCAGACGATACCCGTAGTTTTGGGAACTGAAGGTGTTTCCCCTCGCCGATAGTGCGTGAGGCGGCAAAATCATATTGTTTATTCATGGACCTGACAGAATCGAAATAAATTGAAAGATATGGAAACCAAGGAACGTCAAAGT
>DASVBA010000637.1:0-6929 GCA_036376095.1 Chryseolinea sp. | reverse complement strand
CTACAAGGCTGATGCCGAGGCCGTAACCAATAGCTTCAGCAAGGGAGTATCCAACAAGGCCGTCGATTACCACCGGAAGCTCAAGACCGATAAGGATAAAAACCAGGCCGTTGAGCACGAAGATCGTGGTGGACCATACTCCGTGGGCTTGCAGCCGCGTAGAACCGGAAGAAAGGATTTCGTGCGACCGGTAAGACAGAAACAATCCCCCGCTTACTACCGCCATGACCCCGGAAAAATGAAAGTATTCTGCCGCCAGGTACATAAAATACGGCGTCATTAGTGTCAATGAAACGTCGATGCTCGAGCTTGTCGGAAGATACCTGTGGACTGCATACATGATCTGGGCGACGACCAATCCAACAACGATCCCCATACCCGCAGCAAGAAAAAAATCGACAATTGCTTCCTGAAGAACAAACTGGCCGGAGAGCATAGCTGCGAGTGCGAACCTGAAAACAATCAAACTGGAAGCATCGTTAACGAGACTTTCGCCTTCCAGAATTGCAACAATACGGCGAGGGATGCGGATATTCTTCAGCACTGATGTTGCTGCGACTGCATCTGGTGGTGAGATGATCCCGCCTAAAAGAAATCCCATGGCGAGGGTGAAGCCTGGTATCATCAGGTAAGCAGCGTACGCTACCGCAGTTGATGTCACGAACACCAGACCGAAGGCAAGCATGGAGATCACGCGTCGCCACTTCCAGAATTCCGCCCACGACGTAAACCAGGCGGCTTCATATAATAACGGCGGCAGAAAGATCAGGAAGATCATTTCCGGATCTATAGATATATGAGGTACGCCGGGTATGAAGCCAAGACCCAGGCCGGCAACTACGAGGAAAATAGGATACGATATGCGGAGCTTCTGGCCCAGCATGATAAGCATAAGGACGCCAAAGAGAAGGAAAAGAATAAAGAGGAGGTCGTTCTGCATCCCGCAAATTTAAGCAGTAATACTAAAGTAGATGCGCGGAAAAGATACAATGGCGGTTCGCCGTTTTGATTTAAGGAACAGCAGAGATTACCTGTTTACCCGGCCAGGGCTGACTGAGTTGCCCGGATCCTGTCATCCTTGTTTATAAAAATGAGATTCTCGCCGTTTTGAGAGTACGAAAAATTGTACTCACTAATGGCCTTAAACACTTTCCTCGAGGAACCAGGTGCAAATCGGTCATGGAGTTCGATTATTAAACAACGCGTTCGCGGAAGCCATTCGTTGTAACCGCTTTCAAACAATTGCGCTTCAGCACCTTCGATATCTACTTTGAGGATGTCGATGGTATCAATACCGTATTGTTTTATAATATCGGTGATCGTGATTGTCCTGGCGCTGTCATTTACTTTTTTGTCCTGTGACGACTCGACCGCTTCGGTGCGAAATGCCCAGTTGCCTCCGCCTGTGTCTACTACGTTGATTACCTCACCCGCTACATTGGATATTGCGTTCTTCAATGGGTGTATATTCTTGTAGCCTGCAACATTCTGTTTCAACAAATCGAAATTGCTTTTTTCGGGCTCGACACAATAAACAGATGCCTTTGGATATTTGTTGGCGAAATAAATCGAAGCAAGGCCAACGTTGGCGCCGGCATCTATTATCGTAGTTGGGTTAAAATCCAGATCGACCTCGTATTCGTCGTAAGTAAATATTTCCTGAAACGTAGGTATATCGCTCGTGCCCTTCCTTAGATTAATGGGATGAAGGACATGCGGTACGTGAATCCCGTTGGTGAACCCAAGCTTGAGCCGGATGTAGATCAGGACACCTCTTATTCCATAGTGTTTTGCAAGACAAACAACTGCCGGCATTACTTCCATAACATTCCCAAATTTTAATATCCGCTAGAAATTTCTACACTAAGCAAACAACCGAAGGCGCCTCTGCTTGTTTTAGGAAAAATTGTTTATGCCGGTCAGGGCTAAACCTGTTTTTAAGATACTACTTTTTGTCCGGAGAACATGCATGGTCACTATCTAACATGTCAGACACCTTCACGAGGAGGTAAATATATTTATCAGTTGTACAACCTTGCAGCAAGGGCCTCCAACGGGGCAAAAAAACGGAGTGTTTTGAAGGATGGTTTTTAACCTTGTGAGCACCTCACATTCAAGTAGTTATCCGTCCGGGAGAAATTCCAACGGGTATATCTATCTGGTAGTGGTTTCTTTACAACCCTCTGTACAACTTTTCAAACGATCAACGTCTTACCAGCTTTACTACATTTTCGACATGAATCGTATGTGGAAACATGTCCACAGGTTGAACTGCCGCGATGTGGTAGCTTTCGGCAAGAATCTTAAGATCTCTCGCCTGTGTCGCAGGATTGCAGCTCACATATACAATTTTTTCAGGAGCTGTTTTAAGCAACATCCTTGTTACGTCTTCGTGCATGCCCGCGCGTGGCGGGTCCGTTATAATTGTTCCGGGCCGGCCGTGAACCTCTAAAAATTCCTCATCCAGCAGATCCTTGATATCACCCGAGTAAAACTCCGTATTTGTGATACCGTTGATCGCCGAATTGATCTTCGCGTCTTCTATTGCGGCAGCGACATACTCGAGTCCGATGACTTTTCGCGCATGTCCGGCCGCAAAATTCGCGATGGTTCCCGTTCCGGTGTAGAGGTCGTAAACAAGCTCCGTACCGTTCAGGTCAGCCATCTCCCAGGCTACGCGATAGAGTTCGAATGCTTGTTCCGAATTAGTCTGGTAAAATGATTTTGGGCCTACCCTGAATTCCAGCCATCCGGAACCGTCTGGTTTTGGCATTCGCTCCGTGATATACGGTAATCCTTTCCAGCACGTAATGTCGAGATCGGCGAAAGTATCATTCTTCTTGCCGTTGATAATGTATTGAAACGACGAAATCGAGGGAAAGTCATTCGCTAACCTGTTCAAGATCTTTTCAATCCATTCCATCTTATCATACGTGACCTGCAAGATTACCATTACCTCCCCCGTTGTAGCTGTGCGGATCGTCAACGTCCTTAAGAACCCCACTTGTTTTCTAAGGTCGAAGAAGGGAATTGCATTCTTAATGGCTTCATCTTTTGCAGCCAGCCGGATCGCATTCGAAGGATGGGGTTGAAGATGACATTCGATGACATCGAACACAAGATCGTACTTACGCGGAATGTGGTAGCCCAATGCTGGCTCAGCTTCGCCCCACGGGTTGTCCGGGTCGATTTTTTTCCGTTCAGCCATTTCATCAAAGCTCAACCATCGTTGAGCTGAAAAGGTATAGTCGAGTTTGTTCCTGTAAAATCGGGTGTTGCCAGATGGTAGAATGGGTTTTAACGCCGGAAGTTGAAGTCCTCCGATCCTTTCGAGGTTATCTGTAACCTGCTTCTGTTTATACAACAGTTGGGTATTATAGTCAATGTGTTGCCAGGAACATCCGCCGCAGGTCCCGAAATGCAAACAAAATGGGTTGGTTCGGTGTGGTGAAAGCGATTTTATGGCGGTTACTTTGCCTTCCAGGAAAGACGATTTAATCCTGGTTAGCCGTGCGTCCACCACGTCACCAGGGGCCCCTCCTTCTAAAAAGATCACCAGGCCGTTCACCCTCGCAACGCATTTGCCTTCAGAAGCCATGGTTTCGACTACAATGTCCTCGAGTACGTCTCCTTTTTTCATAAACGGGTCAAATTACGCAATCCCGGGGGTTTTCTGCCTCCGGGGGATTTTCTATCTTTATTGTCTTTGGGGAACGATATGAAGAGGATTTTACCTGTTATTATTTGTCTTTTTTCGATGCCGCTTATGGCATCTCACATCGTTGGCGGTGAATTTGAAATCGTTCACATAACGGGAAATCAATACCGGGTTAGTCTTATACTTTACTTCGACGAGCTCAACGGAAACCCGGGAGCGAAAGACAACAACTTCACTACCGCCATTTATCGCAAGCGTGACAACTTCCTGATGCAAAATGTGTTTTTTAGCAGCTACAGCATCACTAACGTAGACTACACGCAGCCCGAATGTTCGAACGGTGAGATCGTTACTTCGAAGCTTGTATATACGACAACGTTGCAGCTCTCTGATGATCGTTACAACGATCCGGAAGGTTATTATATCGTATGGGAGCGTTGTTGCAGAAATTATACCATTACCAATATTTTTAGCGATAACCCGCAAGTGGGAAGCAGATCAACGGGTCAGACCTTCTACCTTGAGTTTCCTCCGGTAGTTAAAAACGGTCAACCTTTCATCAACTCGTCGCCGAGACTATTTCCTCCGCTAAATGATTATGCTTGCCCCCGCAAACCCTATTATGTGGACTTTGCCGGAATAGATGATGATGGTGATTCGCTTGCATATTCGCTGGTCACTCCATTAAGCACCCACTCCATTGATCCGTTCCCTCCACTACTTCCGGGCCCTTATCCCGAGGTAGATTGGAAACCTCCATTCAGCCTCTCTAACATTCTTGGCGGTGCACCGGACCTTAAGATCAGCGAGGATGGATTCCTTACGGCCACGCCAACGCAGCAAGGACTGTATGTCTTTGCTGTAAGATGTGAAGAGTTCCGTGCGGGAGTAAAAATCGGAGAAGTGCGCCGGGATTTTCAGATGCTGGTGGTTGATGTTTGTCCTCAGGCCGAACCTCCTAAGATCGTTGGAAAAAAACTTACCGACGCGGACTTCACGTATGATGAGACGATGGCAGTGACGTTCAGTAATACCGTTGCCGACGGCGACAGGTGCATTGAGGTTCAGGTATCGGATCCTGATGCTTCCAAAGCTGACGATAACTTTCTGGAGAAGGTAAAGATCAAAGCCATTCCTATTGGTTTCAAAAAAGATGTACGAGGCATACTACCCGACATTACGTCGGCAACGCTTGTAAATGGAAGCACAAAAAGTTTCCAGATCTGTTTTGACAAATGCCCTTATATCAACGGGCCGTTTCAGGTTGGTATCGTAGCCTATGACGATGCCTGCAGTCTTCCCTTGTTCGATACACTAAAAGTTACGGTCAATATCCAGCCGCCCGCAAACAACAGCGCATATTTCACTACGCCAAACGTGGATGAACTATTGAATGAAGGTACCAAAAAGACGTGGCCGATTGCCGGAATGGATGACGATGGAGATCAACTGATCCTCGGAGTGATCGTAAATGGTTTTAAGGCGGAAGATGTGGGTATGAAGGTCGTGCAGGTGAAAAACGAAAACGGACAATACGAAGGTTATCTCGAATGGGACACGCGCTGCGACGTTTATGACTTCAGCAAAAAGACAGAGTTTGATATCCAGCTCCTGCTCGAGGACGTGGATGAATGCAGTGTTTCGAGACCCGATATCATGACATTTAAGTTGCGTGTGAAACTTCCGGGCAATGGCAACCCCGTTATCGATTCGAACCTTACCGCCGATCCGTTTGAGCGGACGGTTGACGGGTTGAAGCGAAAAGTCAATGAGTCGCTTACGTTTAATGTTACCGGAAAGGATCCCGATATAGATTACCTTGTACTTGGCGTAAAAGGTGTTGGTTTCAACATTCAGGATTATGATGTGAGCTTTCCAACTGCAACGGGCAATGGAAGCATCGTATCGCCGTTCAAGTGGAATATCTTTTGTGACAATGTAGATCTTGAGGAGAAAGACGAATTTACTTTTGAGTTCATTGTTGTTGACAACGCGAATAAGTGCAGGCTATATAAAGCGGATACCCTCGACGTTACGGTGAAACTTTATCCACCCGACAACAACGGCCCGGACCTTCTCATCGCGAGCCTTAACCCGGCCGTCCAAATGATAAACAACGACATTTCCATCGAGTTAGGCCAACAAATAACATTAGGATTGTCCGGTATCGACTCAGACGTTGCGCCTCAGGCCGATTGGCTGAGACTTAATCTGATTGACATTAAAGGAACTGCAGAACCTGAAGGATATATTTTTGCACCCGCCGAGGGCAGGGGAACGGTGTCCACGACGTTCACCTGGAAGCCGGAGTGTTCATTGTTCGGCGACATCACTGACGTAAACCCCGACTACGAGGACACGTTCACGTTCACGTTCAATGTTGTCGATGACCGATGCTTCAGTCAGAAGGGAGACACTGTCGCCATTGACATCACCGTAAAAGATGTTGACCGCAACGATGACGATTTCATGCCACCCAACATAATTACCCCAAATGGAGATCGGTTGAATGATTTCTTTGCGATGGTTAAGATGGATGAGAACACCGGTGATCTAGTGAATATTCTGCCCAGGGACAATTGTACGGGACACTTCGAAGGCATAACCATTTATAACCGCTGGGGCAGGCAGGTATATAAGAGCACGGACCGCGAGTTCAAATGGTACGCCGACGGTGAATCCGCGGGGGAATACTACTATCTCATCAAGTATTCCGATACGGAATATAAGGGCATCATAACGGTGGCGTTTTTTGATTCGCAATCCGTAAGGTAGCCTCTCCGTTTCTCTTATATCTTATACCCAAACCTTATACACCCATCAAAGTGAGATCTTCCCTTCAACGCCTTCCTGAAAGGTCTTTCCGGTTAAGGCAGATGCTGCGATCTTTATGAGGGAGACCAGCTTGCCGCTCTTGGTGTCCCAGTAAAATCCTTGTTCAGGTTGAAACTCGATAACGGAAATTCGCGGATCGTCCTTTCCTTTGGGAAACCATGCTTTGGCTATGTCATTCCACAACTCGTGAATCCTCTGTTGATCGCGGGAAGCGGATGCATAACCATAGAGGGAAAGGAATTCGTAGTTGGACGTATTGCTTATGAACAATTGCACCCTCGGATCAGTGGCAATTTCACGATTCTTGTCGCTATCATTCGCGCTTAAGAACCAGAAGTGACCATTATCACTCACTTCCTGTATAGCCATCGGGCGTGTTGTCAGCGGAATACTAGTCAGTCGCGTTGTAAAAAGGCAATTGGATTCATGTTTTACC
>DASVBA010000636.1:0-4092 GCA_036376095.1 Chryseolinea sp. | reverse complement strand
TATGTCGATATCAAAGACATTTCTCCCTATGCGGCACTGGCGGTGATCTCTTCAGAAGATCAGCTCTTTCCGGATCACAACGGTTTTGATGTCAAGAGTATAAAAAAGGCGATTGATTCAAACAGTAAAAAAAGCAAAAGGCTGAGAGGTGCGTCGACCATCAGCCAGCAGGTGGCGAAGAATGTTTTTTTATGGCAGGATCGGTCATGGCTTCGAAAAGGACTGGAGGTTTATTTTACGTTCATGATAGAAGCGGTTTGGGGTAAGAAAAGGATTCTTGAAGTTTACTTGAATGTAGCAGAGATGGGCAAGGGAGTTTTTGGAATCGAGGCCGCAGCACGAAAGTATTTCAGGAAGAGTGCAAAAAAATTGACGCGCACCGAATCAGCTAAGATAGCCGCCGCCCTGCCGAATCCGAAAAAATACATTGTCAACCCGGCTTCCAGCTATATCAACAAAAGGTATCCCTGGGTTTTGCAGCAAATGAACAACCTTGGTGATGATCCGGATATTCAGAGAATCGTGGGGACGGCTAATCGTTAATCGTTAATCGTTAATCGTTATCCGTTTGTGGATCGTTATCGCTTCACCATGGAAAAAGTGCTGCAGCACATATGGATTTACCGAATCACTAGCTACTGGAAAATAGACATTGGTATCATCCGTGCTCGGCCCACCCCCTCCACCTTAACTTTGCGCTTCGTGTTCGCGGTTAACACACCCACACACCCACACTCACTCTCACGATTAACGGATAACGAATAACGGACAACGGATAACCTCAAACCGCTCAAAGTCTTCCCTTCTTCATCTCCTCAGCCGCATAATTCGCAGCACGTGCGGTGATGGCCATAAACGTAAGCGATGGATTCTGACAGCCCGTTGAAGTCATACATGCTCCATCAGTGACAAAAACATTCTTACAATTGTGGAACTGATTCCATTTGTTCAATAGGGAGGTCTTTGGATCCCTTCCCATGCGGGCACCTCCGATTTCATGAATGTCCAAACCAGGGGCCTGTTTGCTGTCGTGGGGAACAATGTTCTTACAACCCCCCGCATCAAGCATTTCCTGTGCTTGCGTAAGAAAATCTGCCAGCATCTTTTCGTCGTTGTCGGTATATCCAACCGATGTGATGAGCAATGGCATTCCCCAAGCGTCCTTTTTTTCCGTGCTTAATCTCACGTGATTGCTTTCGATAGGAATTGTTTCTCCCTGCATCATCATGAACACATTCCAAAGCTTTCCGGGTTTAGCCATCGTCTCCTTTAGCTCCGGCCCGATCGCGCCGGAATATGAACTCCTGCGGCCTGCCGAATAAAATGTCATATAGCCACGAACGAAATCCTCTTCCTGTTTGCGAACGTTGCGGAAAGATGGAATTGCAACAGAATTGGGGCGCCGTCCATAATAATAGCTGTCTTCGTAACCTTCAAAAGTTGCCGTGACACTTCCCCGGTAATTGTGAAAAGCAATGTATTTGCCAAGCAACCCATTATCATTGCCTAGTCCATTGGGAAAGCGGCTCGACGTCGAGTTGAGGAGGAGCAGGTTGGAATTCAGGCATGCTGCATTGACAAATATGACGCGCGCAAAATATTCCGACATCTCCTTTGTGTTTGCGTCGACCACCCTCACCCCGACGGCCCTACCCTTTTTGTCATCATAAATAATAGAATGAACCACTGAATGGGGACGCAATGTCATGTTTCCCGTTTTCATTGCCCAGGGCAGTGTAGAGGAGTTGGCGCTGAAATATCCGCCATAAGGACAACCTCGCTCGCACAAGGATCGCGCCTGACATTGCCCGCGGCCTTGTTGTTTATGGATCTCCTGTGGATCAGTTATGTGCGCGCATCGACTGACGATAACATCGCGATCTTTGTACTTCTCTATTATTTTTTCGCGAATATGTTTTTCAACACAATTCATTTCGAAGGCTTTCATTACTTCGCTGTCCGGCATAGTCTCGATGCCATCGCGGTTGCCGCTTATACCTGCAAATTTTTCAACGTGCGAATACCATGGCGCCAGATCTTCATAACGGATGGGCCAGTCGACAGCAAAACCATCACGACCTGGGGCCTCGAATTCAAAGCGGCTCCAACGTTGAACCGTTCTTGCCCATAGCAAGGACTTGCCCCCGGTTTGGTAGCCACGGATCCAGTCAAATGGCTTTTCCTGGATATACGGATGCTCGTCATCCTTCACGAAAAAGTGTTGGGTCGTATCATTGAATGCATAACAACGGCTCGCAATGGGATTTGCGGCAGTGACTTCATTTGGCAGGTCTCCGCGATACGGAAAATCCCAGGGATTCTTTGTGGCCGTAGGATAGTCTTCGAGATGTTTTACCTCACGCCCCCGTTCGAGCACCAATGTTTTAAGACCATGATCACATAATTCTTTGGCGGCCCATCCTCCACTCATTCCAGACCCGATAACGATCGCGTCATACGTCGCCTGTTCTTTAGCCTGCCCAAGTATATTCATCCAGCTTAGTTTTTGGCGTACAGAACAGGATTAAGCTTTCCATCGGCAACGGACCCGACCGGTTTTGAGTCCAGCCAGGTCGTCCAATCAGCGATTCGATACTCATTGGTAGGCTCAATAATACGTATATCCTTGTCCATGTAGATGACAGTCATTACGCGTCTCGCCTTCTTCGACGAATTAGTACCTGCCCTATGATACGTCCAACCCGAGTGGTAACTAACTTCTCCAAGGTCAAACGGCGTTTCATGGATGGGAAATTTTTTGAGTGTTTCGGCCAGAATCGCTTCGCTCTCGTCACTTATTTCTTTGTCTCTTCCAATCTCAACGCTCTGACTGGCTTCTGCGAATGCGAGCGGGCCCATTTCCATTGGCGTAGCTTGCAAGGGTACCCAGACGGTTACAGTGTTGGCGTTGGACAAGGGCCAGTAAAACTGGTCGGCGTGCCATGGTGTGATCCCGCCACTAGGTTCCTTGTATAAGGCTTGATCGTGATATAACCTGACGCCATCCACCTCCATCAACTGGGCCGCAATCCGCGCAAGCCGTTTGCTGAAGACGAATTCCTTTATTGACTCATTCTCGCGCCAAAGGTTCATCACCTGCAAGAATGCCTTTTCATACGTGGTGCGTTCCTCCATCGGTTTTGTAAGCTTGTTGAGTTTAAAAACCCACTCCGTTATCACTTCCCCATAATACTCCAACAATTCACGACTCAATACGTTCTTTAGCTTGACATATCCTTTCTCACGATAGAACTTGATGGATTCCGGGGATAAATCGTAAGGCTCGTTCAGCTCGCGGCTGAAATCCACTTTTTGCGATGCTTCAGTTTTCATGGGTGTAGATAATAATAACCAAATATAAAAGACCTTTTTATTTCTCTCTATACCGCTCATTGAATGAGGGTATAGGGTATAAGGGTATAAGGTATAGGGTATAGTGGCATCATTTCAGGTTAAACTTCATGCCACGCCTATTTCGCCCCCTTATTTCCTTATTTCCCTATCTCCCTATCTCCTTCGCTCCTTTCTCCCCACCCAGAAATTGGCTATGTGTGATAATTTTACGTTTTTCGAAAGAAATTTTAGTGTGACGATGAGACTACACCTTAGGGCCGCTATTCTGGCATTGACTCTTTTTATTATATCGTGCGGCGAGAAAAAGACCAGCGACTCCGAAGCGCCCGTTGACTCCCTCGCTATCAACTACACCATCCTTAAAACGCTTCCTCATTACACGGATGCATTCACGGAGGGACTGACCATCCACAACAACAAGATTTATGAAAGTACGGGCCAAAACGGTAAATCCTGGGTGGCGGAAGTGGATCCGGGGTCTGGAAATCACGACAAAAAAATAATCCTGAGCGATCAATACTTCGGAGAAGGAATGACCATACTGAACAACAAATTGTATTATCTCACCTGGCAAACCAAGATTGGATTCATTTACGATGCAAAAACTTTTAAGCAGATCGGCGAGTTCAAATACAACAACGAAGGTTGGGGTTTAACTCATAATGACAAGGAGCTGATCATGAGCGCCGGAACGGATAAGATCTACTTTCTTGACTCGACAAATTATTCGATTGCACG
>DASVBA010000633.1:0-5825 GCA_036376095.1 Chryseolinea sp. | reverse complement strand
CAAACAAAAACCCACAGCATTCTTCATTTAAAGGTTCCGCCATAACGATCAGATCATCTACCAAAGCCTTTTCGATGTATAACACGCAGTTACAGTTAAAACCAAGGCCCCGTATTAATCGGTCCGACCTGTCTAATTTATACTTTTTGAAGTAACAGGTTCTCAACCTGCTTTTGATATACGCTGCCTTCCAATGACGCGAACATCATCGGGATAATTGGACCGTAATCAGACGGCTTAGCTTTTTCGATTTCCAAAAACTTCTGCTGTAAGCCCCAATTTAAAATATTAACCGTATCCTGTTTATCGACCCTGTCCAACGCATCCCTGACAATCTCGCCCAGCCCCTGGATGAGAAGGGTTTTGTTGTCCTCTTCACTCTTCGCTTTTTCCAACTTGACTAGCACTTTATCGACCAGATTTCCATCGATCGGAGAAGTGTGCGAAATGATTATATCGCTGTCGTGATTATATCTCCGGTACCTCTGTTCATAAACATTAATCAGAAGATTAAGCTCTTGTGGATTTGACCAATCCATCTGACCCCTGAAGAACTTTTCAGTATAACCAACGGGGTTTCCCATAAAGATGACCGGTATTGGCCGCCCGGATAATTTTATATAATACAATGCCATCTCAAGGCTCTCAACCGGCCATTCAAGATTTCTGACAAGCAAGAAATTACACTGGCTTTCTTCTGAATAAATCAGTGCATTGAGCATCAAATACGCAGCTTCGGTCACATTTTGAGCCGTAACGAATTTGCCCGGACAATGGACCGCAATGAAGTCGTTCTTCTGGCACTCGTTCATGAGCTGCTGGTTCATGAGGCTGTTGTCAAGGATGTGCGTGAACCGCACCATACCATAGCGAACCTTGCCTCGTTTTGCATACGTGTCAAGGATGTATTCGCACAGTTTTTTCGTTCCTGCATAAATCTCCTCTGTGAAATAACGACTTGCCTTTCCGGTTGACGAAAAAATACATTGCTTAACACCGGTGTGATCACATGCTTTAACGATGTTAAGGGTACCCAGTACGTTGGTGCTTACGGTTTCAAAAATGTGAGACTCGGCATAGCCAGGGTCACGTTGAGCGGCCGTGTGAAAGACAAATTCGGGCTGATACTCTATAAAAATCTTTCTTACGTCGTCGAAGTTGCGCACATCACATTCGATGTAGACAATTCTCGGATCTGAAAAGGTGATATTATTCTGTTTTTTATCAAGGATAATAATTCGTTTCACATCAAACTTCAATATCTCGGAAGTCAACGTAGACCCCACACATCCCAATCCACCGGTGATGAGGCAGGTACTATCCCTCAGAAGCAAACCGACCTGGTGGACAGCCAAACTCAGTTTTCGAAGACGCGTTGGGCTGAATGGATCTTCGCTTAACCGTCCCTGAAGGTCATACAACCCGATAAGTTCCTTTGTGAGCGATGTCAGCTTATCATAGGAATCCTTGTTGCGTACCTGTGGCGAAAGTGCCCATATCTGCTTATAAATATCTTCAATCATGGCAATGGCTCCGTCGTATATCGCTATTTGTCTATGTCTTTGATGGGATTTTGCCTGGACGCACTGGCAGTATTTCTACTTGGAATTGACTGAAGCCGATGTAAATGTAATCTCTGGGCATTATTCATTTTTGGCAATTCTGATTCCGGCCTCAAATGTTGAAAAAAAATTCACCGCAGGTAATGATTGTGGTCATCATTATCAACGATTTATATCACAGTAATCCAACGGGCTTCAATGGGTCGGGGAATGTAAAGCCTCGGTTGTCTTCAGTGCCTAGGGTTCGCTTTCGTCCTTAATTTTTGCAAAGTAATTCAATTAAACTAAATCAGGGTCCGCGTCTGGTAATATTTTTTTTTTGAAAATGATGGTTACCATTCCTGCCTTGGCGAAAGAGACAATTAAAGCCCGGTTCATCTCGAAAACGAACGGCTATAGTTGAATCTCCACGAATCGCCGAACAGGTAGCGTTAAAGCAATAGGCTAAACTGCTTCCGAGGCGATTTTGGTTCACGTTTCTTAAGGAATGCCGCTTGAAAATTAGCGTTTTGCCGAGTTGACTTAAACAATTAATTTAACTCCCGGCAAGTATGAATAAAATTATCTCCGAATCATGCGCTTTTTCTTTACAATCCTGATCCTGATCTCCGCATCAATGTCTTTTTCACGCGCCGAAACCGCATGGATCAGAATAAACCTGCTGGGATATAAACCTACCGGTGTGAAAGTAGCAGTTTGGTGCGCCAAGGCTAATGAAACTCTTACCACTTTTGAGCTGGTTGATATTGAAACGCAAAAAGTTGTCTTCAGTGCTTCGCCAGGAAAACCCTATGGTGCTTACGGGCCGTTCGTTCAAACCTATCGTTTGAATTTTTCATCCTATAAAAAACCCGGCAGGTACTTGCTGAGAGGCGGCACTGCGACGTCTCTACCGTTTTCAATTGGCGATGACGTCTATAAGGGAACAGCGGACTTCAGTTTGTTATACATGCGGCAACAACGGAGCAAGTACAATCCGTTCTTAAAAGATTCATGTCATACACACGACGGTTACACGATGGACGGCCCGATGCCGGACAGTACTCACCTGGATGTCAGCGGTGGCTGGCATGATGCGACCGATTATCTTCAATATTCGATGACATCGGCAAATGCTACCTATCATTTGCTGGCGGCTTATCGTGATTTTCCTGAAGTGTTTTCAGACAAGCATTTGGCTAACGGACTGGCCGGACAAAACGGAGTTGCAGATGTATTTGATGAAGCAAAATGGGGGCTGGACTGGCTCATCAAGATGCACCCGAAACCGGATTGGATGTTCAACCAACTAGCGGACGACAGAGATCATAAAGGATTCAGATTGCCAAACAAAGATACAGCCAGCTACGGCAACGGGTTGGAGCGGCCTATCTATTTTCTCACGGGCGAAGTGCAAGGTTTGGGCAAATATAAGAATCGAACAAAAGGTACGTCTTCAACAGCTGGAAAGTTTACGAGTGCCTTCGCCTTAGGTGCGACGTTGTTCAAAGACAAGGATGCCACCTATGCAGCAAACCTGGAGAGTAAAGCATCTTCAGCTTACGCATATGGACTAAAGAAACCCGGCAACACACAAACTGCGTGTTATGTGTCTCCCTATTTCTACGAAGAAGATAATTGGGTTGATGATATGGAGCTCGCAGCAGTGAGCCTTTACCAGATTACAAAAAGGAAGCAGTTGTTGGAAGCATCCTTTAAATATGCCTCCCAGGAAAAGCAAACACCATGGCTGGGAACAGACACTGCAGGCCACTATCAATGGTACCCTTTTATCAATGTCGGACACTATGAACTCGCTAAGACGGCAGAAGGAAACATACGGAAACAGGTAATTCAGTTTTATCGAGATGGGATAAAAAAGGTCTGGGACAGAGGAAAGCAGAATGCCTTCTACCGGGGCGTACCATTCATTTGGTGCAGCAACAACCTGCAGGCAGCCTTTGCCGTGCAATGCTATTGGTATAGGCAGCTTACGGGCGATCAGAGCTATTCAGAACTTGAACAGGCAACCTTTGATTGGTTGCTGGGATGTAACCCATGGGGTACCAGTATGGTTGTCGGTATGCCCTCTGATGGTGACTTTCCCGATGATCCTCATTCGTCATTGAATTTTTTACACGGCTACCAAACTTTAGGGGCACTGGTGGATGGGCCGGTGTACGGAACCATCTATCGACAGCAGCGAGGTGTCAGCGTTGTCAGGGGTGACGAGTACGCGGCGTTTCAAAGCGATTACGTTGTTTATCACGATGACTATGGAGATTATGTAACCAATGAGCCCACCATGGATGGAACAGCTAACCTCATCTATTTGCTGGCCGCCATGGAAAGCAACAAAGGCTTAAAAAAAAAGCCCTGACCTTTGATCACGGCGCAATTGTACGGGGAGACCTTACCAGAAAGAAGATTGCACTTGTGTTCACAGGAGACACTTTTGCAGAAGGAGGAGATAGGATCGCTAACACGCTGAAGGCAAAAAACGTCGATGCGTCATTTTTCTTCACCGGCAACTTTTATCGAAATCCGGAGTTTGCCCCACTAATCAAAAGACTTAGATCAGATGGTCATTATCTGGGTCCGCATTCGGACAAGCACTTGCTATACTGCAGTTGGACAAACCGTGACAGCCTTCTTGTAAGTGAAGACCAATTCACAAAAGACCTTTTGGCTAACTATTCGGCAATGCAGGAATTCGGAATCAAAAAGAATGATGCCAGTTATTTTATCCCGCCATACGAATGGTACAATGATTCAATTTCAAAATGGACCAATCGGTTGGGAATTCAGCTGGTAAATTATTCGCCGGGAACCAGGAGTACGGCCGACTACACTACACCAGATATGAAAAACTATAGAAGCAGCGAGGAGATAATGCAATCCATTAAAGCGAAGGGCGACGATCTCAATGGCTTTATTCTCCTGTTACACATAGGAACCGATCCTGCAAGGACGGATAAATTCTATCTACGGCTCGATGAACTGATCGAATACCTTCGGTCAAGAAAATTTGAATTGGTTAGCGTTAACGATTTGTTGGATTGAATCAAATATTGATTAGTATTGAGCTTGCATGACCAGACCTGATTCTGCTTCTAAAATAGGCTTGTGGACGAGCACGGCTTTAGTTGTTGGGAACATGATCGGTTCTGGAATATTTCTGCTCCCGGCAGCACTTGGCGCTTATGGTGCCATAAGTCTCATCGGTTGGATTTGTTCATCAATCGGTGCAGTGGCCCTCGCGTTATTGTTCAGTCACCTTAGCAGGATGTTTCCCAATTCTACGGGGGGTCCGTATGCCTATTCGCGTGAAGGTTTAGGCGACTTTGCAGGATTCCTGGTTGCTTGGGGATATTGGCTTTCAACATTGTGCACTAATGCTGCGATCGCAGTGGCCTTTGTAAGTTATTTGACTGTGTTTATCCCGGTTCTTTCTGGCAACTCCTTTTTTTCAGTCGGCGCAGGGCTTTCAGCAATTTGGTTCCTTACATGGATCAATACCCGCGGCATTAAGACGGCTGGTATGGTACAGGTTGTAACTACCGTGATGAAACTTACTCCCCTTGTTTTGCTAGCGGTAGTCGGCGTGTTTTATATCGATGGCAATAATTTTATGCCGTTCAATGCAAGTGAAGAATCGGCATTTAATGCCATCACTGCGACCACTACGCTCACGCTATTTGCTTTCCTGGGGCTGGAGAGTGCGACCGTTCCTTCTGAAAATATCAGGGATCCCGAGAAAACAATTCCACGCGCAACCATGATCGGTACTGCTTTGACGATTATCGTTTATATCCTTGGATCAATTACAGTAATGGGGATGATCGATCCGGAACAACTACAAAGGTCAAACGCACCTTTTGCAGATGCAGCCGCGCTGATCTGGGGCGATCAGGCCAGGAACTGGGTCGCATTAGGCGCGATTGTTTCAACCTTTGGAGCGTTGAATGGATGGATATTAGTGCAAGGACAGGTGCCGCTGGCAGCTTCAAGAGACAGACTGTTTCCTCATATTTTCCGTCGGCAGAATAAAAAAAATGTGCCCTCCGTCGGTATCGTTATATCAAGTGTCCTTATCTCCGGACTTATGATGATGAATTTTACGAAGGGACTTAATGATACATTCCGGTTTATGATTTTGTTGAGCACAGTCACTGTTCTGGTGCCATATCTTTTTTCGGCTGCATCGTACGGACTGATCTCACTTCAGAATAAAGTCTGGAAGAAAACACTGATCACGAAAGTGTTGCTGGCTTTCATTGCGTT
>DASVBA010000632.1:0-2508 GCA_036376095.1 Chryseolinea sp. | reverse complement strand
ATACAATCGTTGTCACAATAGATGATCGTCATTACGACCGACAAGAAAAATCTCGCTAGACGATATTTTGCAAATGTCGTCGACTACACTTTTTTCTTCGTCCTGACATTTGTATACGTTTTCTTCTTCGGCAAAGAAGACGAAACAGGGAGCTATCACGTTACCGGATTTAAGGCTCTTGCTATCCCCTTAGTTTGGTTCGTTTACTTTCCCGTATGCGAGTCGCTCTTCGGACAAACATTAGGCAAGAAAGCATTCCGGCTTTACGTCGTGGACTTGCAGGGAGAATCACCGTCAATTATACACACGTTCTTAAGGAGGATGCTTGACATTATTGAAATGTCCTTTTTCGGTATACCCGCCCTTATTGCAATAAACCACACGGAAAAAAATCAACGAATCGGCGATATGATTGCGGGGACCACGGTAATAGCGACGGATGCGGTGTGTGGCCACTGCTCCGCCGAATTGGAACTTCTTCCACGAGAAGTTTTAAGAAATACGTTCACTTGCCCGAGTTGCAAGCAGGTGAATTGAATCGCAAATCATTACGCTTCTCAATAGCCCATAACATTTCGCGTGGACTGAAATAAATTGTTTCATCAGCTCAAGTCGATAACATAGCTTCTCGTAAGGTGACGGAGAAAATCGGCATGAGGCACGTCGACACGGTTTTCACTACGGCTGTTTGCAGGCCTACTATGAAATCGAAGTGACGAAATAATTCCACATCGATTCGAACCTACGGATGGCGTTCTTGATCCTATGAATACCTTCCAGTCGGTATTTCATCTTTCAAACTTTAACGCTAAACTTGCCAATTATTCTGGAGCCATATGAAAGCATACGTTTTTCCCGGACAAGGTGCACAGTTCACCGGCATGGGCAAGGATCTTTATGAATCAAATTATGAAGCGAAGAAGTTGTTTGACCATGCAAACGATATACTTGGATTCGATCTCAAAAGCATCATGTTCGCTGGAAATGCTGACGAACAAAAACAAACAAAGGTCACTCAGCCGGCGATCTTTCTTCATTCAGTAGCTGTAGCGTTGTCAAACCCCACCTTTGCACCGGATATGGTTGCGGGCCATTCCTTGGGGGAATTTTCATCATTAGTGGCGAATCAATCCATTTCTTTTGAAGACGGATTGCTGCTGGTCTCCAAAAGAGCATTAGCGATGCAACACGCTTGCGAGATAAATCCATCAACTATGGCCGCAATCATCGGCCTCGATGACAAAGTGGTTGAAGACGTTTGTGCGTCTATCGATGAAGTGGTAGTGGCCGCAAATTATAATTGCCCGGGACAGCTGGTGATCTCCGGTTCCATGAAGGGTATCGAGATTGCGTGCGAAAAATTGAAGGCAGCTGGAGCAAAGCGCGCATTGCCGCTGCAGGTAGGGGGTGCATTTCATTCACCATTGATGGAACCGGCCCGCGCTGAGTTGGCAGCTGCCATCGATGGCACCGTGTTTAAGGAACCCATTTGTCCCATTTACCAGAATGTAAACGCCCTTCCGTCGTCGGACGTGAACGTCATCAAGAAAAATCTTATTGCGCAGCTTACCAGCCCCGTTCGTTGGACGCACACTGTGCAGAATATGGTACGTGATGGTGCGACAATATTCATTGAGTGCGGTCCTGGCAAAGTGTTACAAGGTCTTGTGAAAAAGATATCGCCACAGACGGATGTGATGAGCTTGTGATTCTGGTTCAAAAAGTTTTCATTGTGAACGCCATGAAAGAGAGACTCAGAAAAGTGCTCCATAAAAACAAGGAAGTCTTAATCATTGACTACTCAAATTGTAAAGAAGCCGCAATGATCGAACTTGTCACAACGGCGAGTGAACTTGTACATAAGGAAAATAAAAAAGTATTCCTGCTAAGCATCTTTAATGACAAGACATACGTTTCTCCGAAGTTCATTCGCCATGTTGAAAAAGAACTGAAAGCAGCAGAGCACTTGATTGTGAAAAATGCAATCACTGGAATTTCTCCTGTGCAACGGTGGATCGTGAAAGGTATAAATCTCTGGTATACAAATCAGATCCACCCTCTGGATTCGGTAGACAAAGCATTGGACTTCCTGGTGGCGTGACCAAATCAGGTTCGTTCAAAGCACTGGCGCATCTGCAAATCTGGTTACGCTAAGTTCATCGGGACAAGCGGCTAAAAGTTCAGCCACGGTTTTTTTGTTGAGGGGATGTACAACGTTACCTGCGATCTCATTGAGCGGTACAAGCGTAAACTGGCGGTTAGCTAACTGAGGATGGGGGATAACAAGGTTTGGCCGTTCACAAACTTCATCTCCAAACAAAAGTATGTCGATATCGATGGTCCGTTCGCCCCATTTTTCGTTGCGTTTTCGGCCCAGGCCTTCTTCGATGGACAGGATGTTTTTTAATAATGTTCCAGGCGTCAGCGTTGTGTCGATCTGCACGGCCTGGTTAAGGAAGGCGGGTTGATCCGTCTTTCCCCATGCAGAAGTTTCATAAACGGACGATG
>DASVBA010000598.1:0-3439 GCA_036376095.1 Chryseolinea sp. | reverse complement strand
TATGGAATACTAACGGTGGATTTGATTGGGAGGGAAAAGATCCAAACCAAGGCGTTGACTTTCCTAACAACGCCGTGAGCCATGATTATGGCAAAGTGATCGGTTGGGAATTAAAGGAAGGCCGCGATTTCTCCAGGGAGTTTGCCAGCGATACAGCAGCATTTATCCTAAATGAGTCGGCTGTAAAATTTATCGGCATGAAAGAGCCTGTAGGCAAAGTTATCCGTTGGAATGATCAGCCATTCACCGTGATCGGTGTCGTGAAAGACATGGTGGTGCAATCACCCTATCAACCTGTGCGGGCTTCGATGTTTCATTATTCCCCTGAAGAACAAAATGTATTCCTTCTTAAGCTAAGCCCGACCGTAAATGTGAAAGATGCGCTCGACAAGATCGAATCTGTTTTTAAAAGGATAGATCCCGCGAAGCCATTTGTTTCAAGTTTTGTTGATGAGGATTATGCACGGAAGTTCGGCAATGAAAAACGCGTGGGCGAGCTTTCAACATTCTTCGCAATCCTCGCGGTGCTTATCTCTTGCCTTGGCTTATTCGGATTGGCTTCGTTCGTAGCTGAACAAAGGACAAAAGAGATTGGCATCCGTAAGGTCCTCGGTGCCTCCGTTGCTAATTTGTGGCGTATGTTATCCCAGGATTTTGTGGTGCTGGTGCTCATCTCCTGTTTTATTGCTGTGCCCCTGGCCTACTACTTTACCCACGGATGGCTGCAACAGTACGACTACCGTACTGACATTTCGTGGTGGATCTTTATGTCTTCCGTGCTCGGGGCCATTGTTCTAACATTGCTGACCGTCAGTTATCAGGCTATCAAAGCTTCTTTGATGAATCCGGTGAAGAGCCTTCGCAGCGAGTAAGCCCACCGGAAACAATAAACAATGAAGTCACCCACGATTAACGATTAACGATTAACAGATAACGGCTAACAGCTCACCACAGCCACCACTCGGTCTTAACCCCAAAATAGTGTCCCCATCGTTTGCTACCCGTCTGCGCCAGGTAGGGTGAATAAACATTATCTGCAGCAAACTTATTATAATGTGCCACGCTATAGACAAACCTGAAATGAGGACGGCTCCAGACATCGCGTTTTCCGTTTGGCACTAACGTCGGAGCAATGCTCAGCTTAACCATTTGAGCAGGATCCTGGGTTCCATCTTTGCGAGACGCGAAATTCAACTCGTGAATAAAATGAAACCAGTCTTTGATGTACCATGTGGCACGTGCTCCAATTGCAGCGTCGGTCTTTCTATTGAAAAGTATCCTTCCCCCGTAGTCGGGCGTGGTATTCAGACTGTCGCTTGCGCCCCTGCTGTTTGTGTAAATTCCATAAACATTTATCGAATAGTGGGGGTTGATATTCCATAAAACGCTTCCTGTAACGGCTATGGAATACGCATCCTTGAATTTTTGTGTTTCGAAGTTCGGACCACCATACGTTAAAAATGTACGGCTTCCGCCGCCATCCCCGCCGTTGGCGATACCCCTGCCATATCTGATACTCACATCGTAAAATGAACCCGGCATTGTCGTAGCAAGGTTGGTCTTATATTTCGCGCCCAGGACATATCCATAGTCCGAAGGATAATTGGAGGTGACGACAGTATCCTCCAATGTTGCATCCGCAAGGCGATGATATTCGGCCAACAACTTCAAGTATCCCTCGCTCGTGGGTATGGAATGTTCCAGGATGTACATGGAACGGTTCCTCAATCCTAGTACAGGGCTACCGTTGACGATATTCAGATAAAAATAGGGTGGTAATGACGACGCAGTATCTACAGCCGTCGGAAACATCATCGAGAACTGCGTGTTCTTGTGTTGTATTCCAAATCCCTGTGAGCTATGGTCATCGAAATAGAAATGATCGGCAATGTGGATGTCATCCCCGCGGAAAAATCGCGCACCTACCCATACGCTCCATGGGCTGCCCATGATGTTCCGGGCTTCTGCAAAGAGCTCCGGCAGCGCGGCAGTTATCCCGCCAAAGGATTTACTGGTGACGTTACCGATGATCTGACCTTGTGTTGTATATAGCGCCAGGCGGGACTGTATATTGATCTGTGTGGAATCCGATGATGTCGTCGTAGGTGTAAAATGAAGGGCGATCGCCAACTCAAAATAGTCGACTTCCTCCATACGACCACCGATCGAACCCATTCCATTGAGATTAAGGGGACGCGGATATAACATTTTATCACCACGGGCAATTCCGGCGCGACCATAACTCCCGATAGAAAAATGTTTATTGGAAATGACGGGGGACTGACCGTATACGGCGATGGCCAATCCAATAAGAAGAAAACTCAGTATAAAAGTTCTCATAGCAGCATGTGAGGTAATACAATCATTTACAACCGGCGGGTCTTACGTTTAGCGGAGTAAGAAACTATGCCTAAGATAATGCAAATGTCCTAACAGCCAGTACCGATTCAAATGTCAGGGCAACTACCGCTCGTTTCTTTGCATCACCATGGATGTCAGAACAGCTACGGATAAGGTGAGGATAATGAAAGCGAGGGAAATCTCGATAGGCACTTTATAAAAATCCGCGATACACATTTTGACACCAACAAAAATGAGTATAGCAGAAAGACCATACTTGAGATGAGTGAAGTATTTCTCCATACCAGCAAGCGCAAAATACAACGAACGCAGTCCAAGGATGGCGAATACGTTGGACGTATACACGATAAAAGGATCCTCAGAGACCGCAAGGATAGCAGGGATGCTATCGACAGCAAAGATCAGGTCCGTGGCCTCGATAAGGACAACGACAACAAACAAGGGTGTTGCCCAGAGTACATTCTCGCGCTTTATAAAAAACCTGTCCCCTTCGAACTGGGGTGTGACCCTGAAAACTTTACGCACCAATTTGACGACCGGATTTTTTTCTGGATCAAGTTTTAAATCACCCTGTGTGAGTATTCGGATACCCGTGAATATGAGGAAGCCTCCAAAAATGTAAATAAGCCAGTGAAACTTGTGGATCAACTCTACGCCCGCAAGTATAAAACATACGCGCATTACCAGCGCTCCGAGAATTCCCCAAAACAATACTTTATGCTGGTAAGCTGCAGGAACATTAAAGTAAGAGAAGATGAGAATGATAACGAAGATATTATCGACGCTAAGTGATTTTTCGATCAGATAACCGGTAAAGAATTCGAACGCTTTTTCTTCCCCGAGTTGGTAGAATACAAACACATTGAACATGAATGCCAGAAACACCCACACCGCAGTCCAGGTCAGCGCTTCCTTAACGGTGATCACCGTCGCCTTCCTATGGAAAACTCCCAGATCAAGGACGAGCATCAGTAGTACAAAAACGTTAAATCCTATCCAGAGTGTGCCCTCGGTCATGGGGAATGGTTTGGTCAAAAGTAGCTAAAAGTTTGTTTTAACCGCGGAGACCACAAGATGC
>DASVBA010000620.1:0-3819 GCA_036376095.1 Chryseolinea sp. | reverse complement strand
TCTTTGTGAATAGTTTGCACTTGCCGTTTGGATCGGGCGTGATTTTCTTTAGCGCTATCCTGTTAGGTCTTCTTGTTTGGGGAATTATTTATTCGCAGAAAAAACAAAAGGTCGTACTTAACACGTTTTTGACTGCTACGGCTTTTATCCTTATTGGTTATTCTTCATATGCCCTCGTGGTGATCCGTTCCTCTTACAACCCACCTATCGACGAGAATGATCCTTCTGATGTAATGAGCTATGTAAGTTACCTTAAGCGGGAGCAGTATGGAAGCAGGCCATTGCTCTTTGGTCCTTATTTTACCGCGCAACCTGTCGGCCTGGAAGAAGGTTCTCCAATCTACAAGAAAGGAAAAGATCGTTACGAGATCAGAGACCGGAGTTTTGAATATATATATGAACCTGGTTCGCAAACTATCATTCCACGGATCTGGAGCAGCGATCCGCAGCATGCCGCCGAGTACCGTCAATCTTTAGGGTTGGCCGAGGGAGAACAACCTACGTTCGTCGACAACTTAAGATTTATGTTCGAGCATCAGATCGGCTGGATGTACGTGCGTTACTTCTTTTTCAACTTTGCCGGCCGTGAAAGCGATATTCAAAATGCGGATTGGTTAGGACTAACAGACTGGTTTGAGGACCTTCCAGCCGCTCTTGCCGAAAACCGCGCTCATAATAATTTCTACATGGTGCCTTTTGTGCTTGGATTGATCGGAATGTTCTATCAGTCATCGAACAACACAAGGAGTTTTGTGGTGGTAGGATTATTGTTCGTATTGACGGGAGTTGCTCTCGTTATTTATCTGAACTCCCCACCTACTGAACCACGGGAACGCGATTACATTTACGCCGGATCGTATTACGCATATTGCTTATGGATCGGGTTTGCAGTCATTGCAATTGCTCAATGGCTGGTACGTTTCACGAAGAGCCTGAAGACAGCGGCCGTGATCGCCACTTTAATATGTTCGTCAGCTCCCATCCTTATGGCCACCGCTGGTTGGGATGATCACGACCGGTCCGATCGTTATTTTTCGGTCGACTCAGCTGTGAACTACCTACAATCGTGCGCCCCGAATGGTATCTTATTCACGGGCGGAGATAATGACACTTTTCCGTTGTGGTATGCCCAGGAAGTTGAAGGTGTACGTACTGACGTGCGCGTCATCGTGCTCAGCTACTACAACACTGATTGGTATATAGAGCAAAGTACGCGTAAGACGTATGAGTCTGAGGCATTTCCCTATACGTTGACTTCTGAAAACTATCAACAGGGTGGACTCAACGATTATTTGCCGTTCTACGATGCGGGGATCAAACAAATGCCTCTTGTGAAATACCTGGAACTTATCAGAGATAACAACAAGAGTTTACTTCACCCCAACTATGGTGGGGAAAGGAATATGCTTCCAACCAAGGAGATCGTCCTCAAGGTCGATGTGGATAAGGTAAGACAGCTGGGTATCGTACCAGAAGGAATGGACAGCCTGATCGTCCCGGAAATGCGTCTTCGCGTAAGATCGTCTGGATTAGAGAAGAAGGATCTGGCGATGCTGGACGTGCTGGCAACGTCCAACTGGGAGAGACCCCTTTATGTGAACAATACATCATTGGCGCAGTTTAATGTGGACCTAAGCCGATACGTTGTTCAGGAAGGTAATGCTTACCGTATTTTACCTGTGCTCAATCCAAGGCCTTTTAATCAATCGGAACTTGTCAACACGTCTGTCAGCTACGAGAACATCATGAAAAAATTCCAGTTCAGAAATGTTGACAATCCGAAAGTATATTACAACCAGGACTACCGGAACTTCATACTAAATCACCGGAGCAGCATCAATTCACTGGCAGAGGCACTAATAAGCAAAGGAGAGAATGAAAAAGCGCGGGAAGTGTTATTGTATGGACTTGCAAGAATGCCTGATGCTTCGGTTCCGTACGATTACACAAATGCACAGACCGTTGAAATGTTATTTGAAGTAGGTGAAAAAGAGAAGGCTCTTGAGATCTCTAACGTTATGAGCAAACGTTCGGACGAGCTCGCTACCTACTACATCAATAAACGCAAGCTGGGAAGAGACCTTCAGGTAAACGTAGTGATTTTAGGAGAGCTGCAACGGGTGCTCTATAAGTACGGAGAGGCGGATCTCGCCAAAAAGATCGAAGAGAGTTACGAGAAGCATGCTGCTATTCTGCAGACTGGTATGGACCGATCCGATTTTTAGAAGCCGTTGATTAATCGTTATTCGTTACTCGTTATCCGTGGGTGCGGGCAAGAGGCATGGGCATGTTCACGCAGACCTGAACGACACGGCGTTAACACACACTCAACCCAAATCCCACACCCACGATTAACGAATAACGGTTAACGAATAACGTTTCCCCCACTCAAAGATGGATCACTTCGCCGTAAGCAGCGGCTGCGGCTTCCATAATTGCTTCACTCATCGTTGGGTGCGGGTGAACTGACTTTATGATTTCATGTCCTGTGGTTTCGAGCTTTCGGGCTACCACCACTTCAGCGATCATTTCCGTTACGTTGGATCCGATGAAGTGCGCACCCAGCCATTCGCCATACTTGGCATCAAAAATCAACTTAACAAACCCATCGGAAGCGCCAGCGGCTTTTGCTTTTCCCGATGCCGAAAATGGAAACTTGCCGACCTTGATCTCATATCCTGCTTTTTTCGCAGCTTCCTCTGTCATGCCAACAGAAGCAATTTCGGGTGAACAATATGTACACCCTGGAAGATTGTTATAGTTCAATGGTTCAGGATTGTGTCCTGCGATTTTTTCGACGCAGATAATACCTTCTGCTGAAGCGACGTGCGCCAGCGCGGGCCCTTTTACGATGTCGCCGATAGCATAGATCCCCGCGATGTTCGTCTTGTAAAAATCATCTACGACTACTTTCCCCTTGTCGGTCTTTACCCCTACGTCTTCCAGTCCAATACCCTCCAGGTTGGTGGCAATTCCAACCGCCGACAGCACGATGTCACTTTCAATCTTAATCTCTCCATCAGGTGTTTTCACCGTCGACACACAGCCGGCACCGGATGTATCTACTTTTGTGACCTCCGAGTTTACGTATATTTTCATGCCGGCTTTCTTGAATGATTTGTCCAATGCTTTTGAGACCTCTTCATCTTCAACCGGAACAATTCTCGGCAGGAACTCCACGACGGTAACTTCTGCGCCGATGGTGTGAAAGAAATAGGCGAACTCCACTCCAATTGCACCCGAGCCTACTACAAGTAATTTTTTTGGAAGCTTGTCCAGTACCATGGCCTCTCGGTATCCAATGATCTTCTTTCCGTCTATCTTCATGCTCGGCAGTTCACGCGAGCGACCTCCGGTTGCTACGATAATATTCTTTCCCTCATATTCCGTTTTCTTACCCGACGCGTCAGTTACTTCAACCTTGCCACCCTTTTTTAGTTTACCTGTGCCGGCAAGTTGATCGATCTTGTTTTTCTTAAAAAGGAATTGGACGCCCTTGCTCATGCCGGCCGCTACATCTCTGCTGCGTTTTACCATGCCTGACAGATCTGCCTTAAAATCTTTTGCTTCAATACCATAATCGCTGGCATGCTTGAGATATTCAAAAACGTTGGCGCTTTTCAGCAGAGCCTTAGTGGGTATACAACCCCAGTTAAGGCAGATGCCTCCGAGCTCAGCTTTTTCGACCACGCCCACTTTCATACCCAGTTGAGATGCACGGATCGCAGCGACGTACCCACCTGGGCCGCTACCGATCACGATCAGATCATATTTTGACATAGTATTGGATTTAAAATTCGCTGCCAAAGATAAACCGCC
>DASVBA010000615.1:0-7455 GCA_036376095.1 Chryseolinea sp. | reverse complement strand
TGGATCAACTCCAGTTGAGACTCGGTTCTAAGTTCTGTCCAAACCATAATCTTACTCGTACCACATTCCTTCTTCTCCTTTATCATAACGAGGTTTCTTACCCTTGTATTTTAAATGTTCTGGCTGTGCCTCTTGTTTCTTGAATACTCGTGCCCACCACAACTTAAAACCAGTAAGCGCATCGCGTTCGTCTTCGACGTTGTTCTTGTTGGTCTTTACGAATTTGCTGTCAGGGTGCAGTCGTCGGTTCTTCTCGAACAACACAAACTTCTGCATCTTGATATTGCCTTGATAAGAAGCTGACTTACCAAATGCTTTCCCCGGCTCCCTGGTCCTAAGGGCTTCATCGGCGCTACTTGGATTGTGTATATAATCCCAATCCCTCTTAACACTCCGGGCATATTCGCTTGCTTTAACAGACGTTTTTGTCGGTTTAATTCCAAGTAACGAACCGTCGGCTGCATTTGGTTTCTTACTGTAGGCCGGCCGTTTCACGCGGGCATACATTCCTTCCGCATCATCAGCGTGCTTACCCAGGCGTTTCTTTTTGATCGACTCGTCAACAGCATTTGGATTCTGAACATAGTTCCTCCTGAATTTCTTCAATTTGATATAGCCGGTGAATGTCTCGCCCATATCTCCGAATCCCGGCTGAACGGAAAATCTCTTCATCTTACCGGGATAGCCGCTGACTCGATCAGCACCCTCTGGCATATCCTTTCTTGGTAGCGGGGTCTCGTTGTTGTTCCAAAGTTTTCCGCTTACGCTACCACCTCCCTTTTCAGGACGTTTTGCCCGGACGTTCCCTTGAAAGCGCACGTACCGCGCCTCGCTTCGGCTAGGCGTTCTGGTTTCTATAGGCTTTTCTCTGTTATTCCACAAACGGCCACTTACGCTACCGCCCCCTTTGGCAGGCCGCTGTCCTTTTATGTCACCTTGGTAAACTGCGGCGCGTGCGCCCTGCTTGGGAACGCGAACTTCAATAGCCTGGCCGTTATTATTCCATAGGCGACCACTGACGCTTCCTCCGCCTTTAAATGGTTTTCTGCCCTTAATACTTCCCTGATACTTTTCAATCCTCGCCGCGCCAATGCCCGGGGTCTTTGCAGGGAGCGGTCCCTTGCCCGGCCGGGTCTCTCCCGATTGAGTCATTGTTTGATACCATCCATGCTTGCCACGAAATGGTCTGTCGCCAAACCTCTCTTTGTTTCTTCGCGAAGGCAACATTGGTTGGCCTTCGATGGATTTCTTACTGGAAAAATTTCGACCCCTGATCTTTCGACCCGCAATATCTCCCTGCCATGCCCTTCCTGCGGGCCGCGTCGCTGTGCGATAGCCACCTTGAACTTTTGCGGGCTTATCCCCCATCGGCTTGCGATGATAATAGGGTTTGAAAGAAGGCTCGACAACGCCGGGACGGGGGCTTTCAAAGTTCTTTTTTCGCAGAGGCCGGCCGGCTATGTCCTTCGTGGTAGCACGCTCGCCACGTCGTTTCGGACGTGGAAAGTTCGCATAAACGTTAATGCTTTTTCTCGCTGTGAACGAACTGGACGCTGACCGCGGTGTCACTTTCCTTTTCTTTGGAGGCAATGGCTTAGGCGGTGATTGGAGCGACTGTAAGACTGCCAACTCACCTCGGTTTGAGACTGGCTTATCCTTGGCTCTTGGTTTTTTGGACGGATTGTGGGTATATCTTCCATACTGTGGATAGACATTCTTTCGTCCGCTTCCCGCAGTAGATCCGGCTCGTATCTTCCGACCTGCTATGTCCCCGCGCCATGCCTTTTGTTTGTTTGATGGTTGATTTTGAACAATTGGCCGGATCGGCTTTCCCGGACGGTCAACACCGGAGGCTCTTCTTCGCGGCGAGGATGCATTTGCGCGGCCCGCAACCGACTTATCGCTCGATCGCACCCGCTTTGCTTTGACAACCTTTTGCTTCTTGCTTGCCTTGCTTTTCTTAAATGGAGTCTTGAAACGGCTTTCACGGTTCTGAACGGGTCTGTCACCCTTTGTGTTTTGCGCCACGATGGGGTGAGCCAACACAACCAAAAGCAGAATAAATCCCAGCAGTCTCGATGCCTTCGAAAAAGTGACGGTATTATGACTTCTTACGTTCAAAAAATTTGGAGTCAGAAACAGGCTAATTTAAGCAAAATTTATAATCACTAGGAATAATCCGTGGGCCCTATAGTCTAAACGAGCGATCTGCTGTCAATCTTGCCGCCGACTTAAAAATTTAAGACCGCATCAACTGCCGCCTTTAATCGGATTTTAGGCAGATAGTTCTGCTCCAACGTGGGTGCAAACGGGATGGGAGTATCCAATGCAGCAACACGAGTAACCGGCGCATCGAGGTATCTGAAACAATTCTCAGTGATCCACGCACTGATCTCGGCACCAATTCCTCCCGTCATAGAATCTTCGTGCAGAATTAGCACCCGATTTGTCTTCTTCACTGACTCTTCGACCATTGCTTTATCCCAGGGCAACAGCGACCGTAGATCAATGATATCGGCTTTCAGCGAGGGCAGTTCCTTAAGCAGGTCACTGGCCCAATGTACGCCCATGCCATAAGTGATGATGGAGATGTCCGTTCCGTCACTAACACGATTAGCTTTTCCAATCTCAATAGTATAGTAGTCGCGTGGAATCGAATCTTTGATCGAGCGATAGAGTAACTTGTGTTCAAAGTACAAGACCGGATTGGGATCTTCGATTGCTGCGCACAACAATCCTTTCGCGTCGTAAGGTGACGAGGGGTAAACAACCTTTAATCCAGGTGTATGAAAAAACCAGGCTTCGTTGCTTTGTGAATGAAACGGCCCTGCCGCTGTTCCGGCACCCGTCGGCATCCGAACAACAACGTCAGCGTTCTGGCCCCATCTCCAGTGTGACTTTGCCAGATTATTTACAATTTGATTGAATCCTTCCGTGACAAAATCAGCAAACTGCATTTCTACCATTGCCTTCATGCCCTTTATCGATAAGCCAAGACCTGCACCAACAATTGCCGACTCACATATTGGCGTATTACGCACGCGATCTTTACCAAACTTTTCGACGAAACCATCTGTGATCTTAAAGACCCCTCCATATTCGGCTATATCCTGTCCCATAAGCACGAGGTTGTCGTAACGTTCCATACTTTGACGGAGACCATCGCTTATTGCGTCGATAAATCGTCTTTCCTGAAGTTCGCCGGACGCGTGATGTACTTCCTGGATGAAAGGAGCATAAACGTCATTCATCTCGATAGTGGTATCCGCTGGCGGATGTGTCTCCGTAAACGCTGTTGCAAGACCTTCCTCAATTTCTTTTTTGATTTTCTTCTTAACGTTTTCGATAAATTGAATATCGATAACCTTTTCGTTGACGAGGAATTGCTCATAGTTTTCAAGAGGATCTTTCTTAGCCCATGTTTCCATGAGCTCTTTAGGAACATACTTTGTGCCCGATGCCTCCTCGTGTCCACGCATCCTGAATGTCCTGCATTCCAGAATAACTGGCCTAGCTGTTTTGCGCATGGATTCGGCCAACTGTTTTACTGTGTCATAAACCTCGAGCACATTGTTGCCGTCGATGCTTATACCTTCGATGCCGTAACCAATTCCTTTGTCGGCAAAACTTTTGCATCTGAATTGTTCATTGCTGGGTGTTGATAATCCATAACCATTGTTTTCAATCACAAAAATCACGGGCAGGTCCCACACAGCAGCGACATTAACCGCTTCATGAAAGTCGCCTTCACTTGTACCTCCATCACCATTAAAAACGGCCGTGACTTTTCGTTCGCCTTTTAACCTGGATGCCAACGCTATTCCATCAGCGACACCATTCTGAGGACCGAGATGCGAGATCATTCCGACAATGTGGTGTTCATTCGATCCAAAATGAAAAGAGCGATCCCTTCCTTTGGTATATCCCTGCATCGTGCCCTGCCATTGGGCAAACAGTTTTTGGAACGGCATTTTACGTCCTGTGAATACACCAAGGTTTCTATGCATTGGCAATATGTATTCATCTGGTTCCAGCGCCTGAGTCAGACCCACAGCGATGGCTTCCTGTCCGATTCCGCTGAACCATTTGCTGATCTTATTTTGCCGCAAAAGAATCAACATTTTTTCTTCTATCATGCGGGGAAGCAACAATGCCTCGTACAACTCCCGTAATGTCGTCTCCGAATATCGCTTTCGATTGAATTTCATAAGGTGGCGCAAAGTTAATCGAGTTTTTAAGTAATATTTTGAACTTGATAGCGTGAAATTCCATTATCAGAGCCCAAAGAATTCTTAAGCCAGAAGTTTGCTAACCTTTCTTATTTTTGACCCATATGATCGCTTTCAAGGAATTTACGCTGGAAAATGGGTTGCAAGTAATTGTGCACGAAGATCCGACGGTTCAGATAGCCGTAATGAACATCCTGTATGATGTTGGGTCGCGTGACGAACACCCGGATAAGACGGGGTTCGCTCACCTTTTTGAACATCTGATGTTCGGTGGCTCTAAGAATATTTCAAATTATGACGAACCCTTGCAGCGTGTAGGGGGTGAGAATAATGCATTCACCAATTCAGATATAACAAACTATTACCTCACTCTGCCAGCTTCCAATCTCGAGACGGGCTTTTGGCTCGAGAGTGATAGAATGCTGAGTCTTTCCTTTGACCCTAAAGTTCTGGAAGTGCAGCAAAAGGTTGTCATTGAAGAGTTCAAACAGAGATACCTTAATCAACCCTATGGCGATGTCTGGTTGAAACTTCGTCCTTTGACATACAAGGTGCATCCGTACAAGTGGGCGACTATCGGGAAGGAGATCTCGCACATTGAAAATGCGACCCTTCAAGATGTAAAGGACTTCTTCTTCAAGTATTATGTTCCGAATAATGCGGTGATGGCAGTTGCTGGGAATGTGACAATTGATCAGGTCAAAAAACTTTCCGAAAAGTGGTTTGGGCCTATTCCAAGAGGCGTGAAGTCCCGAAATTTATCGGCGGAGCCGGCCCAGAACGAGAAGCGTCTTCTCACCGTAAGTGCAAAAGTTCCTGCAAATGCTTTTTACAAGGCTTATCATATGCCGGGACGTTTTCATAATGACTATTATTCGATCGATCTTTTAAGCGATATTCTAAGCAGGGGACAGTCGAGCAGACTTTACCAACAGCTGGTAAAGAAGAAAGAGGTGTTTACATCGATCTCTTCTTTTGTTCTGGGAAGTATTGATCCGGGATTGCTGGTAATCAGTGGACGGGTTAAGGATGGAATTACACTGGTAGATGCTGAAGCGGAAGTGCAGACCGTAATCGATCAACTATTGATTAGTGGATCCGACGAAAGAGAACTCGACAAAGTCAAGAATCAGACTGAGTCGACGCTTGAGTTTGGCGAGGTTGAGGTGCTGAATCGCGCAATGAACCTTGCTTTTGCCAAACTTTCGGGCAATGCAGCATTGGTAAATGAGGAAAGTAAACTAATTAACCTCACCACGTTGGACGACATCTCACGTGTGGCTAAGAATATTTTACGAGAGGAAAACTCCAGCGTCATGTACTACGAGGCCGAAAAATAAGATCCAATGAAATTACGAGTAGGAATGGGGTTTGATGTCCATGAGCTTCAGGAGGGGCGCGATTTTTTCCTTGGAGGCATTCGACTTCCCGGTGCTCAGAAAGGAGCGGTCGGTCATTCAGATGCTGACGTTCTGATTCATGCTATCTGCGATGCATTGCTTGGTGCGGCAAACCTGAGAGACATTGGGTATCATTTTTCAAATACTGATGATCGCTGGAAAGGTAAAGACAGCAAGCACTTTTTGAAGGAGGTTATGCGCATGCTCGTGGAAAAGGGTTGGAAAGTTGGTAACGTAGATTGTACTGTATGCCTTGAGAAGCCGAAGGTTAACCTACACATCGCGGCAATGAAGAATGCATTGGCACCTATTCTTGAAGTTGCTGAGGATGATATATCCATTAAAGCGACGACCAACGAACGCCTTGGATATGTGGGACGGGAAGAGGGTGTGTGTGCTTATGCCGTGGCTATGATCCAAAAGGATTGAAATGCCTGACATAAAGCTTATCGTTACTTCTGACGGATCACATTCCCTTTTGAATGAGAAGCTCAATGAAACTTATCATTCGGTACACGGTGCTATCCAGGAATCTTTGCACGTATTCATAGATAACGGTCTAAGCTATTTTATCGAAAAGCATTCACCTTCGGAAGTTTCCATATTTGAAGTTGGCTTCGGAACGGGCCTTAACGCGTTGCTTACGGTGAAAGCTATGCAAAACGCCAACGTTGTCGTCAAGTATGTTTCCATTGAAGCATTTCCCATAGGTGAAGCGTTGTACGCTGGTTTGAATTACACGAAGATACTGGGATTCGAGGACGCGTTTGCTTTTCTCCACCGGAGTCCCTGGCAAAAGGTTAATAAGATATCGGACCACGTCGAGTTGCTAAAGCTTCAAACAACACTGGAAAACGTTCAGCTGACAAACGGCTCTTTTGATGTGGTTTTTTTCGATGCCTTCGCGCCGAATAAGCAGCCGGAACTCTGGACGATTGAGATGCTTCATAAAGTAGTATCGGCGATGAAGTCTAATGGGGTGTTTGTAACGTATTGCGCCAAGGGCCAGCTAAAAAGAGATCTCAAAGAATTAGGACTTAACGTTGAAACTTTACCTGGTCCTCCCGGCAAAAAAGAGATGGTGAGAGCTGTAAAGCCGACGGATTAGTAGTTAAGGGTAGGCGTTGAGCGGCGAGCAAGTCCATATCTCAATCGTTTTCTATTTTCATTCTCATTTTCAAAATAGGATACCCTGCAATCGTTGACGTGTTAGCATTTTTAAAATGGTTTGAAATAATTCTAAAAAGATTCAAAAAATTCCGCAAAACCTGAACAAAATCCCAATTTCCTTCTGCTTTTTTGATAAATTCAAAACTCCGTTCTGCCCTGGGCGGAGGATTATTTTAACTTTTTAAACAACCAGATACGATGAAGAAGAAAGCCAGCCGTGGTTTGTATACCCCCGAACTGGAACACGACGCGTGTGGGATAGGATTTGTTGCTAACATCAATGGCACAAAAACAAATCAAAACCTTCGGGATGCGTTGTCGATGCTTGAAAATATGGAGCACCGCGGCGGAAAAGGAAGCAGCCCCAAGACCGGGGATGGAGCCGGCGTTTTAATACAGCTGCCGCATGAATTTTTTGTAGAAGAATGTGCGCGCCTAGGGTTTGAGTTGCCCGCAGCAGGCCGGTATGGCGTGGGTATGGTTTTTTTTCCTCGCGACAAGAAGGTGATGAATGCGTGCCGTGAGGTGTTAAGAAGAAACATCAAGGAATTAGGGCTTGAATTATTAGGCTACCGCGTGGTACCTGTGGATCACAGCGTGCCAGGACCAGGGGCAGCAGAAGTTGAACCCGTGATCGAGCAGGTTTTTGTAAAAGC
>DASVBA010000613.1:0-4507 GCA_036376095.1 Chryseolinea sp. | reverse complement strand
TCTTTTAGTCCACTTTCCTGTGACTTTGAGATACCTGTAAAATAAAAACCTGTTAGGCGAGGGCGTTCGGACAGAACAATATTGAGGTATACATTTTGTCCTTCAATCTTGTCAACTTTAATCGTTACGTCGCCGACTAAGCCGTGCTTCCACAGTGCTCTGATGGCATTTGAAATCCCATCGCCTGGGATCTTAATCTTATCGCCAACTTTCAAACCGGTGAGGGATACCATCGCATTTTTATCGAGCACATTCAGGCCAGTGACCTCTATTCCGGCGATAGTATACTCTGCGGGATTTGTATAATTCAAATTCGATTCAGAAAGACTGGTTGGGCGATCTGTTCTGCTCCTTCTGAACTGAGCCCATCCATCAACAGCAACGATTGTCAGAATGACTAAGAATAAAAATCGCTTCATCAGCTTACCGGATTCATTTGTTCACTTGTTTTTCCAAACCTGCGTTCTCTTTGCTGGTATGACCAGATTGCTTCATAAAGGTGCTCTTTTCGAAAATCCGGCCAGAGTGTGGGTGTGATGTACAGTTCTGTATAAGCTATTTGCCACAACAGGAAATTGCTGATTCTCAATTCACCGCTTGTTCGAATGAGAAGCTCCGGATCTGGGATGCCGGAAGTTTGCAAATAGTTTTCAAAGCGGCTTTCATTTAGTTCGTCGGCAGTGATTTTGCCCTCCTGAACGTCTTTTGCGATGGCTTTCGCGGCTTTGAGGATTTCCCATCGGCCGCTATAACTCAGGGCGAGCATCAGGGTCAGTCCGCTATTGTTTTTTGTCTGATCTATTGCCCACTCAAGGTTTTGCTGGCATTCTTTCGGAAGATGGGATGTTTCTCCAATTGTCCGGAGCTTGACGTGATTCTCCGTCAGTCTTTTAATTTCCTGCTTCAGCGTATTCACCAGCAGTTCCATCAGGCCATCGACTTCCGCCTTGGGCCGGTTCCAGTTTTCGGTCGAAAACGCATAAAGGGTAAGGTACTTGATTCCCAGCTCGCCGCAACCTTCCGTAATCTCCCGGACAGCCTCTACGGCATTTCGGTGCCCAAAAATTCGCATTGCCCCCTTCTTTTTTGCCCATCTCCCATTGCCATCCATGATCACGGCAACGTGTTTTGGCAGATTATTGAAGTCTATATGTTCCTTATATGAAGCCACAAGGGTCCAAAATTAATAAAAGATTGTTGGTATTTATAGTTTACCCGCTGGTGTCAAACTAAATACCACCTGATTACTTGTAAGGGTTGGTTGGGCAAGGGATGTTGTAAAAAGTGCGTGTAATACTTATCCCTAAAAAATAGTATAAATCGGTGTCGTTGGGATTGCCGTATTGATAATTCTTGAATCGTGCGTCGCCGGCAGAAACATTGTCGAGATAGTCAAAGAAGGTCTTTCGTACGCCGAATTCTAACGAAAAATACCACTTAGGATTATAAACGTATTTAACACCAACACCAAAAGGTATTGCAGCCTGCACGTTACTATATTCAGCCGTTTTATCCTCCACCCCAGAAATTCCAAACAATGCAAGCCCACCAAAGAGATAAGGTGTAAACCTGACAAAACGTTTTGTATCTCTCCAGTTCAGAAAGTGATACTCCATAACGGTGGATGCTTCAAGAAGGAAAAGGTCGAACGAAGCGTTTCTAGTATCAGCGAAAGCATCTATCGGTTTTTCGCTTGCGCCAATTTGTCCTCCAGTCATTGCAACGCGAAAGCTTACAACTTTACTTAGGTTCGCCCGATAAAAGGCAGTGGCAGCCGGCTTGGAATATTTGAAATTATAGCCCCTTACCAGGTCCCCGCTGTAGTTAAAGGTTCCCAATCCAAAACCAACTTCAGAACTTTGACAGTAGGCATTGGATGCGAAACAGGCAAATGACCAAACAAGTATGAAATGCTTTACAATAGAAACCATCACCGGAATTTGGCCCTATGGAATGTCTTTCCAAGTATGTATGTTATTTTCAGCGTAGTTACCATGAAAATGTCTTTGTCGTCTTTGCTTCCCCTGTTATTGCTCGGATGTTCTGCACCATACCCGGGAACTACCGAATAACTCTGTCCGTCCCGTCCGGTGTACGTATAGGATGGTGTTGCGACCTCGTTGGACCTATATGACATTGCCTTTGCCAGTTCATCGCTTCCAAAAACACCAAGATCAACATAGTTTCTGCTCACGTCATCGATATAATCCGTAAAGAGGTATCTGAAGCCGGTCTCAAACGAGAAGTCCAGGATTTCATTCAATCTAAAACGGACCCCTAATCCCATTGGTATTGCAACCTGCACTTTTTTATAGGAGCTCAACCCATTATTTGCATCGCCCTGTTGTAATTGAGCATTTTGTCCTTCTGTTCCCAGTGGCTGGAGGTCGACCCATTCACCCGCTTGCGGAAGTGGATTTCCCTGCAGATCAACTACCGGGGCCTGCGCCTGAGGATTATGCAACATCACGGATACGCCAGCGAAAGCGTATGGTGTCCATGGTACGCGGCTAATATAAGTAGCAGAATTTTCAAACAGATCGAAACTTGCTACAACAGAAAGCTCCTTGATCCGATTTCGAAAAGATAAGTTTCGTTGATACCGGTATACTCCATTTTCAGCATCCGCTTTATCGGCGGATTCGCTATCTGAACCTTTGAGAGTACCATACATAAACGAACCCGTAAGCGTATATCTTGGGCCAAACCGGTGAGAAAATGAGAGTCCGATCGCAGGCCGGGTAAAGGAAATGTCGGTGCTGAAAACTGACGGTTTAGGGGAAAGGTCGCCATAATAATTCAGCGCATTGATAGACAAGCCTACCATGTTGTAGATCTTTTCCTTTCCAAACCAACTTTTTCTGCCGCGATAGCTTGAGATTCTTTTGTTGTTTTTCTTTATGCTCCTTCGATTGATCTGCGCTTCTGCATCGGGAGCAAGCGAAAAAAACAATACTGCAAGAGCTAGTAGTAGAAGCTTTCTCATTAATGTAAAGGGTAGGATTTGGATGTCACGGCAATTACAAATCTAATAAAAAATCAATTTCTAATATCAAGCCCCCAATTCAGCTTCTGTCGCAGGGTTTTGAAGTAGTGGTTGCTTTCGAGCTGAACGAGGTGCACTTTGAAGTCAGCCTTCCTGACCTTCAGTCTAATTGAACTATCTACAGATGACATCCTTGAGTCAAGAGACACCAGGAATCGCTTGCTTCTTCCTTCCACCTGAAAAGTGATTTCCGAACTATCGGCGACCACAATTGGACGAACGGTCAGGTTGTGTGGACTTACGGGAGTGATCACAAAATTTCCAGAACGGGGAAATATCAGTGGTCCGCCACAACTCAAGGAATAGCCAGTCGACCCGGTGGGAGTTGATACGATTATTCCGTCGGCCCAGTAGGAGTTGAGAAACTCGCCATCAATATAGGTGTGAATCGTGATCATCGCAGACGAGTCTTTTTTCATCACCGTAAAATCGTTGAGCGCGAAATTGAGAGGTTCAAAAATATCCTTGTTTGTCTCGAGCTTAAGTACGGCGCGCTTATCCAGCGTATATGATCCCTCGAAAATGCTTCCAAGTGCTTTTTCCGTTTCGGTCTTACTTATAGTTGCCAGAAAGCCCAGTCTGCCGGTATTAATACCCAGGACTGGGATTTCAGATTTGCCAATGTGAGTTATGGATTCAAGCAATGTTCCGTCGCCACCGATGCTTATAAAAAGCTGAATGTCCTGCAGTTCAACGCCAGAGCTATAGGTTGAATAATCACAAGGGATCAAAGGTTTTTTGAGATACTGATTGAACTTTGAAGAAACGAGGAGCTCGGCTTTGTGTTCCGTGAGAATTTCGAAGATGCGGGCGATAAAAGGCGCTGATACGCGGTTAAACTCTTTTCCATGCACAGCAATTCTCATGAAGTTGGATTTTTGGTTTCGGTAACGCCGGTTTTTCCGAAGCTATATTAAAGATAGGGAACACCCCAGCAATGCACAAAGGCGTGATTGGAATTAAATGTCAAGATAACGAAGCAGCATGTCAATGCGCTCTTTTCCGTCGCCGACGGGTTTTGTATCCTGGTACCTGCCGATGACTTTATAACCGAAACGCTCAAGCGTTGCCACAATGCGCAGCAAATCAACCTGATTAATCTTCAATGTTAGTCTAAGCTTGGATGGGTCGAGTGGATCTTCTTTTACTATACTACTCAATACTTTCGCATGATTCTCTTCAATCAGTCGGCTGATCTCAGACAATGAATAATCGACGTGATTCATTGAAAGGACAAGGATTCCTCCTGGTAACTGAACCGCGGCCGTCTGAGCAAATGACGTGAGCGTATCCTGCACCGTGATCAAGCCGCAGTAACTTTGATCTTCATTCAGAACTCCCACCACTTGTAATTTATTGTCGGCAGCAACTTTAAGAATATCATAGAAATGCGTGTCGAGTTGTACGTAGCAGTTCTTTCCAACGAGATTAAAATCTCTTACCGGCTTATCGATTTCGTTC
>DASVBA010000612.1:0-3209 GCA_036376095.1 Chryseolinea sp. | reverse complement strand
TCTTTTATTTCACGCAATCCCACCGGGTAGCTACGGCCGTAAGAGATACATTCCGGATGCTCGTCGCATATCATAATGTTGGAAGGGTATTTAAAGAACTGGGACAATATGACGTTGCGTTAGACCACCTCAACCTCGCCAAAAAAATGAGCGAACAGCAAAACGATGCCGAGGGCATTCCTTATGCGTATGATGAGATCGGCGATGTTCAGTTGAGAAGACATGAATATGACTCAGCGCTCAGAACACTGGGTCGTGCGCTCAAACTTAGCCGCCAGCTCAAGATTGATTTTTTAGGACCTAAAATCCATTCCAAGCTCGCTACAGCTTATATGGGGAAAGGAGATTTCGATAAGGCACGCGCTCACTACGATTCGGCCTACGCGCTCAGCAACGTCACAAATGACCGCTACGGTGTTGCTGCAGTAGAACTCGGACGGGGTATCGTTTATACAAAAGAGGGCAAATACAACGAAGCCCTGACAAAGATTGAAAATAGCCTTTCCGTTGCACAGGAACTCAACGCACGCGTTCTGGAAATCAAGTGTTTCAATCAGTTATCCACGCTATGGGAAATGAAAGGTGATTTCAAGAAATCCCTTCACTATTTTAAGCAGTACAAACAACTCGAAGACACCTTGTTCAGCCAGGAAATGCAAGGCAAACTTCTTCGCGATCAGCTTCGATTTGAAACCGAATCACGCGACTCCAGAATTGCTTTTCTAAGTCAGCTGCAGGCAATGCAAAAAGGAGAACTTAAAAAGCAGGAATTCGTAAGGAACATTCTTGTAGTAGTTATGGCATTAAGCGGAATCCTTCTGGTAACAGTTTACCGTAGCGGCAACAGAAGGCGGCAGATAAACACCCTACTTCTGCAACACCAGGAGGAAATGGAAAAACGCAGCGAAGAGCTTGAAAGATTGAACCAGGTGAAAGACAAGTTCTTCTCTATTATTTCTCACGATCTTCGATCGCCAATCAATGCACTCGCAGGACTTCTGGACTTGCTGGATAAAGGGGCCGTTAGTGCAGAAGAACTTCCCAAACACATTAAAGAGTTAAAGGCACGTTTTAATCACACGCGGACACTACTGAATAACCTGCTGGACTGGACGCTGCTTCAAATGGACAAGCTCAACCTGCAGGCGGCCAAGATCGATATCTACAGTATCGTCGAAGAAAACATTCAGCTGCTCACTTCGGTGCAAAACAAGGATATCACCATCGTCAATGATGTACCCAAAAATTCTATTGGGTTCGCCGACTCCAATACTGTGAACCTCGTTATCCGGAACCTGATGACTAATGCCATCAAGTTTACTAATGACGGCGGCCGTGTTGTTATTGATGCCCAGGAAAAGCCTGCAGAGTGGCTGGTCTCGGTAAAAGATAACGGCGTAGGAATGAACCGCGATGTATTGAAAATGCTTTTCGATAAAACCGCTCCCTATACCACCCGTGGAACTGCCAATGAAAAGGGAACCGGACTTGGATTGATCCTTTGTAAAGAATTTATCGAAAAGAACGGCGGAAAGATCTGGGTAGAAAGCTCCGAAGGGAAGGGAAGCACGTTCTATTTTACGCTTCCAAAAGCCAGTTAATCATACCGAGATCAACGCTTTTCTTCGTTATTTTTTGAAAAAGATCATCGAATTATCGCCTTAGATGGTTTTCACTTCTATTTCCCTTCTATTTTTGTTATCAGATTAAACGGGCCAATTGAGATCATATTTCAAAAATATAGGCGATACCATTCAATCCCTTTACAAAGGGCTTAAAATAACTATCGCTCATTTTGTGAAGGCCAGGAACAGCCAGAAGGTTGTCGCTATTTTCGATAACCGTTATTTTGATGATCGTACCGGTATAGCCACCATCCAATATCCTCACGAAATGCAGCCTATTCCGGATGTAGGACGATACAGGCTACACAATGAAATCGATGATTGCATTGTCTGCGATAAGTGCGCAAAGATTTGTCCTGTAAACTGCATCACAATCGAGCCGATCCGTGCCGTTGAAGAAATAGGAAAAACGTCGGATGGAACGCCGAAGAGGATATATGCAGCAACGTTCGACATCGACATGGGAAAATGTTGCTTCTGCGGCTTGTGCACTACAGTTTGCCCTACGGAGTGCCTGACGATGACAAAAGTTTATGATTTCAGCGTAACAGACATCAGGGAGCACAATTTCGAATTCGGAGAAATGACGGACACCGAAATTGCAGAGAAGAAAAAATTATTCGAAGACTATCAGAAAAATAAGGTAACACCTGCACCTCCCACGTCTTCAGAAGAAAAGAAGACAGATAGCGATGTGCCAAAACCAGCAAAACCTGTTTTCAAGCCAAAGATAAAACCACCAGGGCAGTCTCCATCATGAACCTGACGTCAATCTTGTTTTACACGTTCGAAGCTATCGCTGCTCTCTCGTCAATTGCACTCGTCTTCGTTCGAAATGTTTTCCATGGCGCATTGCTTCTGATAACGTGTTTACTTGCATTGGCTGGAATATATGTTCTGGCGTTTGCAGAATTCGTCGCGGTGACTCAAATACTTGTTTATGCAGGTGGTATTTTAGTCGTTATTATATTTGGGATAATGCTGACTACTAAACTCTCGGGAAAACCATTGTTCATCGAGCATGCTTACGGCTTTTCCGGGACGTTGGCGGGCATACTCTTCTTCGCAATCTTGATATTCAGCATTGCGAAGGGGACTTTCAAAAATCTCCCGCCGTCAACAGAAGTGACTGACATAAGAACGATCGGTGTCGGCTTGATGACCGACTTTGCGCTCCCTTTCGAAGTTGCGGGCATCCTTTTATTGGTAGCTTTGATTGGAGCAGCCATTATTGCATCATCTACCAAAACAAATAAGATGTAATGTTTCCTATCGAGCATTTCTTATATCTCGGAGCAGTGCTTTTTTCGGCCGGGCTGGTAGTTGTCATTACAAAAAAAAATATGATAATGGTTCTTTTGGGTGTTGAGCTGATGTTAAATGCCTCAAACCTGAATCTCGTGGCATTTAATCAGCTTTACCCGGGCGACATCAATGGCCAAATGTTCGCATTGTTTGTAATTATCGTTGCCGTCTGTGAGGCGGCAGTAGGTCTGGCCATTGTTATACAAGTTTATCATCGGCACCACACATCCGTACCGAGCGAAGTGGATGAGCTTAGCGACTAAAGAGCATTGGAAGAGA
>DASVBA010000610.1:0-5585 GCA_036376095.1 Chryseolinea sp. | reverse complement strand
AAATAGCTAAAATTAAAGGCAAAAATGAAGGCAATTATGGATCGCACACCGACAGAGTTGAGAGACAGTTCTTTACCTTTGTGTGAAAAATTCACAATTTTGCATAAAGTTATTGCAAATACTCTGAACATCGTACGGCCAGTGAGGAATATCGGATTAACAGCGCTTCTAGTAGCAATAACCTTGCTAAATTCATCCAGTACCTATCCGCCGCGGGATTTTAAGGTGGATGTTATTGTTATTGATGCCGGCCATGGAGGTCACGATGACGGCACGCACGGAAGGCTTCTAAAGGAGAAAGATGTTGCCCTTAAGATCGCGTTAAAACTCGGTAGTTATATCGAAAAGAACTTCCCTGATGTAAAGGTTATATACACCCGAAAGGACGACACCTATATCCCGTTGGACGAACGCGCGGAGATCGCCAATAAGAACAAGGCCGATCTCTTTATATGTATACATGCAAACGCCAATCCCAACACAAAAGCTTTTGGTACTGAGACGTTTGTTATGGGGCTTCATAAAGATGAAAGCAACCTGGCAATAGCGCAACGGGAGAACTCTGTGATCCTCCTTGATGAAAATTATCAGGAACGATATGAAGGTTTTGATAACTCTCCCGAATCGTACATCTTGTTCGAGTTAACACAAACGGCTTTTCAGGAGAACAGTCTTAACTTCGCGCAGAAAGTCGAGTCACAGTTTAAATCAAGGGTTGGAAGGACTAGCAGGGGCGTTAAACAGGCGGGGTTCGTGGTGTTGTGGCGGACAACGATGCCGAGTGTCTTGATAGAAACTGGCTTTTTGACGAATTCAACCGAAGAAAAATTTTTGGCGGGCGAAGATGGTCAGGATCTTATCGCATCAGGGATATACCGCGCCTTCAAGGAATATAAAAGTGATGTAGATTCCATAAATTGAGGATCAAAACTGTTGTAGTTTCTGCATCCATTTATAGAAATTTGAATCAATGAAGCTATCCAAGGAACTCAAAGTCGGTCTGTTCATGGCCGTATCCATTACCCTGCTGTATTTTGGTTTTAATTTTCTAAAGGGGATTGATTTTTTCTCTACATCAAATAAATACTTCGCGATTTATCAAAATGTGGATGAGCTAACGGAATCAAACCAGGTTTTTCTCAACGGATATGCTGTCGGACGCGTAAGCGCAATCGAGATTCAACAATCCAAGAACAGGGTTATTGTTGTGCTTGACATTGATTCAGAGATTGTTTTGACAGATTCGTCGACGGCATTATTGAACGGAAGACTTCTGGGAGGACGATACATTCAACTGGATGTAAAACCCGGTAACAAATTGAACCCAAAAGATACGCTGCGGTCAGCGGTAGCCAAGGGTATGTTGGATTTTGCAGCACCGGTTGCCACTAACATGCAAGTCACGCTAGCCAACCTGAATACTATCCTTGAGGCGTTGGCGAGAAATACGGCGAGGCTGGATACGATTTTTATTCGTCTGCAAACAACACCTGCCCTTTTGAACAAAACTCTCTATTCGGCCAATAGCAACATCGATCAGTTGGGTAGCACATTCAAGGATGTCGCGGCAAATCTTAACGTAACACTCACCGAGTTAAAGCCGACCTTGAGTAATTTTAAAACGTTGTCTGACTCCCTCAAAATGATTCAGCTCAATGGTACTGTCAACAAAGCGCAACAAAGCCTTGCCAAGTTGAATGAAACGTTGGCACAGCTGAACAAAGGTGATAATACGGCCAGCAAGTTGCTCACTGAAGATTCCTTATACGTCAACCTTAACAGACTATTGCAGTCGGTTGATTCCCTGGCTGATCACTTTAATAAGAATCCGAAGCATTTCCTGTCTCCGCTGGGTAAGAGCCAGAAGAAAATCGAACGCGACCTGAAAAAGCAAAACGGCGAACCGAAGAAAGATTAACCTTTCCGGCATTACCTCTTGGTTTCGTAAATTGACTACGGATGTCTTTGTTTGCAGTTGGCATGCAATCTTCCAATCTTTATTTTAATTTTTTCAGACATGCGTCCCGATCTAGAGTTCAATAAAAATGAAGATCAATTCAAACAACTTGTTGATGAACTTCATCGTAAGTCGAAAAAATTGAAACTTGGCGGTGGCGATAAAAAGATCGATGAGCAGCATCAGAAAGGAAAACTAACCGCCAGAGAACGTATCGACTATCTCACCGATAAAGACTCACGTTTCGTAGAGATTGGATTATTTGCAGGGGAGGGAATGTACAGGGAGCAAGGAGGTTGTCCGTCAGGGGGTGTTGTTACCGGTATAGGCTACGTTGCAGGACGGCAGTGCGTTATTGTTGCCAATGACGCCACAGTGAAAGCGGGTGCATGGTTTCCGATAACTGCGAAGAAGAATCTTCGTGCCCAGGAAATTGCAATGGATAACAGGCTACCGATAGTTTATCTGGTGGATAGTGCAGGAGTGTTTCTGCCGATGCAGGATGAGATATTTCCAGACAAAGAACATTTCGGAAGACAGTTCAGGAACAACGCAAAAATGTCGGCCATGGGAATCATTCAGATTGCCGCGATTATGGGCAGTTGTGTAGCAGGGGGTGCATATCTTCCGATTATGTCCGATGAAGCAATGATCGTGGATAAGACCGGATCGATCTTTCTGGCCGGCTCTTATTTAGTTAAGGCGGCCATTGGTGAGACTATCGACAATGAAACTCTTGGCGGAGCGACAACACACTGTGAAATCTCGGGCGTAACCGATAACAAATTTCCCAACGACCAGGCTTGTCTGGATTACATCCGTCAGCTGTTTGAAAAGTTTGGTAACTATGCCGCCGCCGGGTTTGATCGCAGTGCTCCCAAGCTTCCACAAGAAAACCAGGAGGAGATCTATGGCATTGTCCCTGCTGATCGGGTAAAACCATACGATACATTGGACATCATCAAAAGAATTGTCGATGGATCCGAATTTCAGGAATACAAAGCCGCCTATGGTCAAACGTTGCTTTGTGGTACATGCCGAATCGATGGCTGGGCCGTGGGTATTGTCGCCAACCAGCGAAAGATAGTCAAGACCAAAAAGGGAGAGATGCAGATGGGAGGCGTCATCTATTCAGACTCTGCCGACAAAGCAGCGCGTTTTATTATGAACTGTAACCAGCGCAAGATCCCGCTGCTTTTCTTGCAAGATGTTAGCGGTTTTATGGTGGGAAGTAAAGCCGAGCATGGTGGAATAATAAAAGACGGCGCTAAGATGGTCAATGCGATGGCGAATTCTACTGTTCCAAAATTCACCATCATAATTGGAAATTCTTATGGCGCAGGTAACTATGCGATGTGCGGAAAGGCATATGATCCCAGACTTATCTATGCATGGCCTACCGCACAAATTGCCGTGATGAGCGGAGCCGCAGCAGCAAAGACGTTATTACAGATTCGAGTAAATACACTAAAAGCGCAGGGCAAAGAAATTTCCAAAGAAGAGGAGGAAAATCTCTTAAAAGAAATTACAGACAGATACAATGATCAGCTGAGTCCGTATTATGCTGCTTCCCGGCTGTGGATCGATGGAGTGATAGATCCGCTCGAGACGCGAAGAATTATTTCTACGGGAATAGAAGCGGCAAACCATGGAATCGTCGAAAAATTTAATGTCGGCGTTATTCAGACCTGAAGAAGGTAAAATTTAACTGTTGCTTGTTGCAAGCGATTGAAGTTTTTCTCAAGTTGCAAGAACATGCCAATGAAGGAAACAGAACTGAAGGCTTTGGTATCGCTTCTCGATGATGACGACGGACAAATCGTTTCTCATGTTGAAGAAAAAATACTTTCGTTAGGGACCACAATTATACCTTTCCTGGAGGAAGAATGGGAAAGCAATTTTAATCCGACTGTTCAGCGCCGCATAGAAGAGATCATCCATACGTTGCAATATGCTTTGCTGAAGGAGCGTATTGCCGAATGGTATGCAAGCGAGGAACAGGATCTTCTTACCGGGATGTGGCTGGTCGCAACCTATCAATATCCGGACATTGAACTTATCAAGCTACGACAGGATCTTGAACAGATCTACTACGAGACCTGGTTAGAGTTCAAGCAGGACCTGTATCCTTTTGATCAGGTAAAAGTCATTAACGGTGTTCTTTTCAACAAGCTCAAGTTCGGGGCCAACACAAAGAATTTTCATTCTCCGGGCAATTCCATGATCAATGTGGTGTTGGAAACCAAACGTGGAAACCCGATTACGTTGTGCATCATTTATATGCTAGTTGCTCAAAAGCTGAAACTTCCAGTGCATGGTGTTAATCTTCCCAATCTATTTGTGCTGACGTACAAGGACAATGTGCACACGCAGTTTTATATAAATGTGTTTAACAAAGGGTTGATCTTTTCGAGACAGGATATTGAGAACTACATAAACGAACTCCACCTTACCCATCAGCAATCGTTCTTCGAACCTTGTTCTAATCTTGAAATAATTCGTCGGGTGTTCCGGAATCTTATTATGTCGTTCGACAAAATGGGCGAGCATGCAAAAGCTGAAGAAGTGAAGGAGCTTTTGCTGATAATAGCCGACGGGGCCGACCTGGGAGTGTAACATCATTAAAAAGTTACCGATAACTTACATCGTTATTACTTATATTTTTTAGCCCCCGCTACTCAACCCATTTCCCTGCAACTCAAGGCGTTAAGCAAGCAGTTGATCTGCTAAGTCCGTGAATATCCTTAACTTAGAGGCGCCAAAAACCATGCATATGAGAATATCGTTACTGTGCTTCTTCTTAGCCATGATTCACCTTTCAGGTAATGCTCAGCACTCCTTTCTTCGTTATGAGCTGGTGAAAATGGACAAAACGATAAATACTTTCCGACAGGAGGGTGCTCCTGTAGTTTCTCCGGATGGAAATACACTCTACTTCTTCGTCATGAATCATCCGGAAAATACAATGGGAAAGGATGATACACAGGACATCTGGGTTTCGAAGAAGGATGCGAGTGGCGCATGGGGTATAGCTCAGCACCTGGGATCACCATTTAACATTCACCGTTCGAACCAGGTACTAACAATTTTTTCGGATGGCAGTCTTCTGGTCAAAGGAGGAAAAACAAAAGGTACAAAGGGATTTTCTATTGTGACCGGAAACTCATTACGTGAAGTTGAGGTAAAGGATTTTAAGACAATGAACAAGGGTCGATTCTATGGAGGATCAATGTCGGCGGATCGCAAACATCTTATCATGTACTTCAGCGAAAAGGAAAACAGCCCATACAGCGATCTTTATGCAAGCCACCAGCAGAATGATGGATCGTTTTCTGCGCCTGTAAAACTTGCGCTCAGCACCAGTACGGATGAAGTCGGACCGTTTATCGCTCCCGATCAACAGAGTTTGTATTTTGCCAGCGGTCGAACCGCGCCCGGGAAACAGGGGCTCGTTGATATTTATAAATCTCCTAGAATCGACGATACCTGGGCAAATTGGGGTACACCGGTGAACATGGGTAAGCCCATTAACACAGGCGGCGACGACTTTTATTTCACCATCGACCAGGCCGGCAACGTATTCACCAGCCGTGCTAACAAAGCATTGGATGGTGCTCAATTAGACATC
>DASVBA010000605.1:0-3235 GCA_036376095.1 Chryseolinea sp. | reverse complement strand
CAGGTACGACGGAGATTTGGGAGTTTGACAATAGCGCTGGCGATGAGATCCATCCAATGCATATTCACGGCGTTCAATTTCAGGTACTTCAGCGAATTGGCGGACGCAATGAATTGATCGCTACGGAAAAAGGATGGAAGGATACTGTGTTGGTTATGCCAGGCGAAAGAGTTCGTATTATTATGACGTTTCCGGAGTACCGTGGAATGTTTGTCTTTCATTGTCACAACCTGGAACACGAAGACGACGGTATGATGTCGAATTATGAGATCGTATAAAAAAAACTTTAACTTTTTTAACCGCAACGGCACGATAGACTGACTATGAGAATGAACAAACAGCTTTTTATAAGAAAAACACATCGGTACCTGGGCCTCTTTATCGGAATACAGTTCCTGGGCTGGACCATAAGCGGCATTTATTTCAGTTGGAATGACATTGATGATGTCCATGGAGATCACATGAGAGCGAGTTCATCATTTATATCTTCTGATGTTGAAGTTGCATCGCCGACGGAAGCCATAAGAAAGCTGAAGCAAACAAAACCCGTTGACTCTTTGCATTCTGTACACCTCATCAATTTGTTGGGAAGGCCTGCGTATCAGTTTGCTTATTTTTCCGGTCACACTGGAGAAGGCATGCATCATCATCTACACTATGCGCTGGCTGATGCTGTTACGGGTGAACTAAGGGCTCCGTTAGATAAAGGGGAAGCGGTCGCGGTAGCCACGCGGCAAATCAAAGAAGGTGCAAGCGTCGTCAACGTGGAATATGTGGAAAGCACCTCTTCTCATCATGAGTACCGGGAGAAACCCTTGCCTGCATGGGCGGTATCTTTTTCTAATCCGGACTGTACCGTATATATCAGTGCCGAGATGGGTACTTTTCAAACGATACGCCACGATCAATGGCGTGTGTTTGATTTTCTGTGGATGTTTCACACGATGGACTACGCGGGGCGGGATAATTTCAACAACTGGCTTCTCAAGATTCTTTCCATCGGCGGACTGCTTACCGTCGTGACGGGGTTTGTACTTTATACAATTTCATCACCCACCCTTAAGAAAATAGGTAAGGCCTGAGACTTCAAAAATCCCCACTAGTAAATAATTGCCCCTATTTACTTAGCAAACATGAAACTAATCCATTATATTTACGTTTGTTAAGTAAATCCCTATACCCTATACCCTATACCCTATACCCTATACCCTATACCCTATACCCTATACCCTATACCCTACTAACCACATGAAAGATCATTCGCTAGGTGAATTCGAGGAACTTGTTTTGCTGTTCGTCGCCGCCCTTCACGACGAAGCGTACGGCGTTTCTATTCTGGAAAACCTGGAAGAAAAGTTGAAAAAGAAATTCAACGTCAGTGCAGTTCACGTAGCATTAAAGCGGATGGAAGACAAAGGATTTGTCAAATCCAGGTTTGGTGGTGTTACCAGCGACCGGGGCGGAAGGAGAAAAAAATTCTATACGATCACCGCCCTGGGGAAACGCGTGCTGGATAGCCAATACGCACTTCGAACCAGTATCTACAGCAAAATTCCTAAAATTTCATTCGGATGAAAATTCAGCCACCGAGGAGGTCATTGAAATTCCTGCGATGGTTTTGCAGGGAAGAGAGTATTGAAGAAATCGAGGGCGACCTCATAGAGATCTTTGAAAAGGATTTTGAAACATCGCCTTCAGCAGCTCGAAGAAGATTCACGTGGGGTGTAATAAAACATTTCAGACCGGCATTTATTAAGTCGTTTAAGTTCGTACAAACCTTAAATCCAGCAGCCATGTTACGACACAATCTGACAATATCATTCCGAAACATCAAGAGATACAAAGGTTCGTTTTTGCTGAATGTAGCGGGGTTGTCGTCGGGCTTGGCATGCGCAATATTGATATACTTATGGGTCAGCGATGAACTGCGGGTTGATCGCTTTCATGAGCATGACAGCCGTCTTTACCAGGTGCTGAAGAACGCTCGTCAAGGCGACGAGACGATCCATACCTTTGAGGTCACCCCTGCAATGATGGCGCAAACTATGGTGGAAGACCTTCCCGAGGTGGAATTTGCAGCATCAGTGATAAAACGTGACCACGGCGTCGCCTCCAAAGAGAAAGAACATCTAAAAGCGATGCCCCAGTTTGTTAACAAGGATTTTTTCAAAGTCTTTTCATTTAAGCTGATCGTTGGTGACAAAGAAAAAATATTCCCGGACCGGAATCATGTGGTGCTGACAGAAAAGATGGCGTTGAAGTTATTCAATACCACCAAGGACATCGTGGGCAAGACATTTGAATGGGAATGGTGGGAGATGTTTAACGGTACTTATACGGTTGGCGGAGTTGTTGAAACACCGCCTTCCAATTCCACGATGCAGTTTGATATTCTTTTCGATCATGACCTATGGGGTGAAAGGAACAAGAACAATAATAATTGGTTTAGCAACAACGCTAACACATACATTGTCCTGAGACAGGGTACGGACCCGTATGCATTTAGTGAGAAGGTGAAGAACTACAGCCGTCAGAAATTCGAAAAGCTCCACGGAAAGGAAGGATTACAATATGAAGGTGACGTACTGATCCAGCGCTATTCCGACCACTACCTGTACAATAAGTTTGAAAATGGTGTTCAAGCGGGCGGCAAGATCCAATATGTAAAACTATTTTTCATTGTCGGTGTATTAATACTCGTCATCGCGTGTATCAATTTCATGAACCTTGCCACCGCCCAGGCGTCAAGAAGAGCGAAGGAAGTAGGCGTGAAGAAGGCCATTGGAGCGAGACGGACAGCCTTAATCGTTCAATACATCGCCGAATCAGTATTGATAGCGCTCATTTCTGTGGTAGTCGCGATGATGATGGTATATCTCTTGTTGCCGCAATTCAGAACGATAACAGCAAAAGAGCTGGCGCTCCACCCCGACCCGAATCTGATCCTTGCCATTGCGATCATTACATTCGTCACTGGAATTGTGTCAGGCAGTTATCCCGCGTTGTACTTGTCGGGCTTCAATCCTATATCAACATTAAAAGGCCTCCTGAATACTTCACGGAGTGGGTCCTGGATACGGAAAGGTTTGGTTGTCTTCCAGTTTTTCCTGTCGATGTTACTTATCGTATCCGTTGTACTTGTGTACCAACAAATTCAATTCATTCAAACGAAGAACCTGGGATTTAACAAGGCCAACATTGTGCGGATAACAAATGAGGGGAAGCTCAGAAAAGA
>DASVBA010000604.1:0-3118 GCA_036376095.1 Chryseolinea sp. | reverse complement strand
GTACAGGCCTTTATCTACAGTCGTTACTCGCCTAAAAATCTATTTGGGTTATTGAGCGTCAATGGTTTAAAATGCCAGGGTTATATACTGAGCGGGCATCTCCGCCGCGGCTGGCCGAATGAGCCAGCCGACGAAGGCAGCCCTTAAACGTTTTTATTCCGCTAAATTCTGCCACACACCAAAACTTTACCTTCCCTGCCGTTGTTCCTCTGTTTCCTTATACCTTTGAATTTTGCAACATGACTACAACCGCTGTTAAAGACTTTTACCAGGAGATTTTCGGCACCGTTTGTTCTGAGCTCAACTATTTTCTGGATAGCCAGGGCTCGCATGACATCGGCCATTTCAACGTTTTCAATATTGCGGACATGTACTGCAAGAAGAACACCGTGATGCCTTACAATCGAAGGACGTATTACAAGATCAGTCTCATTAAGGGTCGCAACCGTGTAGATTATGCTGACAAAGTGCTGGAGATCGAGGAGTATGGGGTGTTGTTCGCCACACCAAAGATACCCTATCGATACACGCCGCTGGACACTAATCAAGCAGGGCACTTTTGTGTTTTCACCGCGGACTTTATGCCCAAATCCAAGACCGGTTTCGATATCGACAAGTTGCCGATTTTTTCTCCCCAAAGTGATTTCGTCTTTCAGATCTCTGGTCAACAGTTTCAGGAGCTGAACTCGGTTTTTGAGAAAATGCATGGGGAAATCAAGTCAGATTACACCTATAAGTACGACCTGCTCCGCAATTATCTGCTCGAGTTGATTCACTACGGCCAGAAGTTGCAGCCTCTCAAACCCAGTCTGTTGCAGATCAATGCATCTACGCGCATATTCAGTCTGTTTATTGAACTTCTTGAGCGCCAGTTCCCCATCGAGAACACTACGCAGGTGCTACAGCTAAAGACGGCCAAAGATTTTGCCGATGCGCTTCGTGTGCATGTGAATCACCTGAACAAAGTGCTAAAAGAAACCACGGGCAAAACTACTACGGAAATTATCGCAAGCCGTCTCAGTCAGGAAGCAAAGATCCTGTTGAAACAAACCAACTGGAACGTGTCAGAAATTGCTTATAGTCTTGGTTTTGAGGAAGTCGCGCATTTCTCCAACTTCTTTAAAAAACAGAACCGCCTCTCTCCGGCCGCTTTCCGGGCGTAACCCCTACTGATTATTTGAATTTTGCAAATACCCGATTGATCCGCGCAACGCAGCCAAAGCCCGGACGCATCAACTTTGTGCTATTAAATCAATCGAAAAAATGACAAGCACAAAAAACAAAATCGCGATGGTGACGGGCGGCAGCCGCGGACTGGGTAAAGACATGGCACTTCAATTAGCAGCCAAAGGTTTTGATGTGGTGATCACCTACCACAGCCGAATAGACGAAGCGGAAAATGTAGTCAGCCAGATAAAAGCACAAAACCGAAAGGCACACGCCCTTCAGCTCGATGTGGCACTCACCCAAACGTTCGATTCCTTTGTAGCAAATGTCAAGTCAGCACTGAAAACTACATTCGGAGCAGAGAAGCTTGACGCCCTCGTGAACAATGCTGGTGTGGGAACACATGTTTCCTTCACGGATACAACCCCGGAGCAATTCGATAACATGGTGAACATTCACTTGAAAGCTCCGTACTTCCTCACGCAAAAACTTCTTCCTGTATTGAATGATGAAGGAAGTATCGTCAACATCTCATCAGGCCTTGCACGCTTTTCGTTCCCCGGCTATTCAGCTTACGGCACAATGAAAGGAGCAGTCGAAACACTCACAAAGTATCAGGCGAAAGAATTGGGCGCGCGTAAAATTCGCGTCAACGTAGTAGCGCCCGGCGCCATAGAAACTGATTTTGGTGGCGGCGCAGTTCGGGACAACAAAGAGATGAATAACATGATATCATCCCTCACAGCACTGGGTCGCGTAGGGCTCGCTGACGACATCGGAGGCGTGGTCGCTTTCCTTTGCAGTGATGACGCAAAGTGGGTCAACGCCCAGCGCATCGAAGTTGCCGGCGGAATTTTTATTTAGGACTCAAATTCTACCATCGAAAAAATTCATCATCCAATCCCGACAATGACCTCGGGATTGGATGCCATTCAGACAATTGGGCAAAACCGTTTTTAGCAGTTTTGTCTTCTCTCAAAATAAAAAAGCTCGCCTGATAATAAATCTGGCACCCCTCTTCTATTCACTTACAACTATATTTTGAAAGTTCCCGCCGAAATGTGTGGAACTAAGATTGATTTTTAAACACAAGAGTGCTTTTTCGCCAGGAAAAGGTGCTCCGGTGTTTATACAAATGAAAAAGTCAAGCAGCGTCCGCTTCCCGATCCAAAGCCCAGAACCTATAAGTTTGCTTTCAAAATTCGAGCAGTCACGATCAACTGACCAACGTGCCTTTGAATATGTTCCGCTGCGTGGAACAGTAATCCAATCACAGTTGACGGAATTTGTCTCCTGCCCACCCCGCGTTTTTCAGTAAGCGTACTGACGTCTGTGTTCTTTAATTGATCTATTGCAGTTACCACCTGCTCCCTAAATTCGGCTACGAGTTGGGATGAATCTGCCTCACCGGCAAAAGGTTCTTCTTTGAGGGCATTCGTTTGTGCATCACTTAACATTTCGCCACGTGCATAAGTAAATAGCCGATCAACTACTCCCCTCAAGTGTTTAAGATGAAAACCAACCGATGCCACACCTCCTGGTTTTTCCCACAGCAACTCTGATGGAAATGCGCTTACCTCTCTCTCGACATCTTCAACCGCTTGCAGAAGCGCATGGGCCACGGGTTGCAAAAGGGCAGAGACACCATCGATCGGTCCCCGCTGCCAAACTTCAAGTTCAGGGGTCCCCATGTCTTTCGAGTTCGCCATTGTAAGTTAATTAGGGGCAACAAAGCCCGGTTTTAATTCTTTCCACTCCACATTATCCTCAATGCTATTATCCCTTTTTCAACTCTTTCATTTCGACAATTGTTTCTTCCAGCTTGTCCAATACCCTCCATACATCAAACGTGCATCCCATCCGTATAACTTGCCTGAAAAAATAGAATATTAGCAACGTTGCCACTCCCGCGATATCAGTGCAATTAATGGAATTTTTCAAATAAAATTAA
>DASVBA010000602.1:0-4732 GCA_036376095.1 Chryseolinea sp. | reverse complement strand
ACTTGACGTTGTATGATCGACATAGTTTGATGTTATAGTTGCCATGATTGCTGTTTTTTTAGTTCAATATCCACTTTGTTAAAAACTCCCTCTTGACTGACAATGTGTACCTTATTTTGTCCAAAGATTGTACCGTTGCAGCGATGCAATGGAACTGCCATTTATCCACCTTGGGAATGAACTTGTGTGGATTATTTTCTGCATGCGAAGGTTGAAGGGGTGTTATTTCACATCACTGTCACTGTAACCCCTAATCAAATAGTATAATAAAAAGTCGGTATGCCGATAGCGAACAAGAAGAGCCTGCGAGGTCATTCAAGAGTATAAATTCGGAAATATTCAGATTCAAATAATTGAGGTAACTCTAATATGATGTCGTTGTTGTCACCATACATCCATTTGCACACAAGTACAAATTTGCAACCCCTTTGTTTTAATTCATTAAGGAATGCTTGATCCCGCAGCATTGGCTTATTCACGGTCCAGCCCTTGCGGTGGGCAAAATACAATGCTGTGGGGCAGAATGGGTCCGTGTTTGTTACAAAGAGATCATTTCGATTTGACACGCTATCAACTATAGCTTCCAGATCCTTGAAACCCGCGTTAATTCTGTGCTCGCGGAAATCATTGATCTGGGCGCCGATGCTTTCGACCGCCGCTATCACAAGAATGAGGGCCATAATTTTCTTATTCGGTATCTCACTAAGTCCATAACCCGAGATAAATGCCATCGCCGGAATCACACATAAAATGTAGTATTGATCCATGATAATATTCTGCCCTGTTTTTAGTATGACGAACATGAAACAGACGTAAGGAATTAGGAATAACGAAAGAATCGTCCACTGTTTCCGGTATACAACGTAAATAACAGAACCAAAAAAAATGACGGCACCCATGTATTTCATTGGAACAATAAAAAGCCTCCTTGGAAATTCTTTCCAGTTAGCCACAATCTGTCCCCAAGCGGTCCTCCAATCGTAACCCATGTTAAAATGATCGCCGTACCCAAAAGTGCTGTTCAGGTGCGGTACCCAGAAAAAATACCAAGTTACTACGCTAAGTATGATGACTGCCGAAATAGCCGACATCCACACTTTTCTGTCGAAGGGATATTTTCCGAAGATTAGCGGGATCACTAAAACTGAAAGCAAAAGCCCGCATGAAATTTTGGAAAGGATGCCGAGTGAGCCAAGAACGAGGTAGAACGCTAAGTGACGCCATTTTCCATCTTCCAGAAAGGTGAGGATAAAATATAATGCCATGAGGCACAAGCCCGCGGCGAAACAGTCCGGGAACGTTTTTCTGCTATACGAAAACCAATATGATGCGGTGAGCATGATGGTTGCATTGAAAGCTACCGTTTCAGAGAAGTATTTTTTGAGGCTTTTATAGAAGTAAAAGCATCCGAGTGTTGAAGTGATCAAGACGATCAGCCTGCCATACCAATGTTGATACGAAAAGATCAAAGAAACCAGATATACCAGGTAATTCAACAAAGGGAACTCAGACCCGGTTATTCCCGTTTTTTCACCTGCGGTATCAACACGTGGATACAAGATATTCGAATCGGTTTCGTAAAAATTGCGGGCAATCATCAGTCCGTCGGCTTGTCGCCAGGCATGCTGAAATTCAAGTGGAGGCATCGTAATCGCATACAAGCGAACCAAAGCCAATGCAATCAGCCAGAATCTGATATCATTGAATAAATTTTTATTTACAGCGGACAACGGAGACATTTAAAAAAATTTATTCTCATAAGAGCAATTAGTTGGTCTTACTTCCCACGTTCTTGAGCGGGTGTTGAAAATAGCGAGAAATTTTGCTGCGTCGATAATGTTCCTAAATAATTTGCCAACCGGCACCTCCCTGCCCTGCATTTGACTGAGAGAGAAAGATGGTTACACACGGTCCTGAAGGCGAAAAAAGGACATTTTCACGGTGGTTGGACATAATTTGGAGAAAAATGAGGTTGCGTGTAACTTATTCCAGAGGACAGAGTATCCATAGGTAGATCAAAAAATCATCCAAATGAAACCATATCAACGCATTTCGTTCATTCTTCTGCTCGCAAGCCTCGCTGCCATGCCTGGCTATTCTCAAGACCAAAGTGAATCAAGTCGCACACAAGGGCTACGGAAAGTAGCTACGGGATCCGGACTGCAGGAATTGGAGCATGATATCGAAATTAATATCGATGTAGAAAGCATCGAGGCGTCGATCGAAGAAGCCATGGAAACGGTCGAGATTGCGCTTGAGCAACTCGAGGTGGATCTTGAACGCATGGAAGTCGATTTGGAAAACCTTGATATAGATATTGATATTGATGAAGACTTTGACATCGATGTGGATGTTGACGAAGACTTCAGTACTGACATTGATATCGATATTGACGAGGATCACGACTTTGATTGGGATAATGACAACGACAATGCTAACGATAATGACAATGCTAACGATAGGATCAACGACAAAGAAAAAGACAAAGACAAATTGAAGGATAAGGACGACCAGAAGGAAAAGGACAAAACAAAAGGACTTAAAAAGATCAACTAGGAGAGGTCGAATTGAAAGAAAAAGGTCGAATGAACTGCTTCATTCGACCTTTTTGTTATCAGATTAGTTTCTTTTTGAAAAAATCAACAGTCCGTTGCCATGCCAGTTCAGCGGCGGGTTTGTCGTATCGCGGTGTTGTGTCGTTATGGAATCCGTGATTTACGCCCGGATACATGTAAGCGGTAAACTCTTTTTTATTTTCCTTGAGTGCTTTTTCGTAGGCGGGCCATCCTTCATTGACGCGGGTATCCAATTCTGCGAAGTGCAATAGCAGTGGAGCCTTGATCTTCGGAACATCCTCTGCCGTAGGCTGACCACCATAAAATGGAACCGCCGCCGCCAGATTCGGAATACGTACAGCCATCATGTTTGTTATCCACCCACCAAAACAAAAACCGACAGCACCAGCTTTCCCATTGCAGTCCGCGTGCTTTTGTATATAGTCGAACGCGGCGATAAAATCTTCCAGCATTTCATTGCGGTCGCGTTTACTCTGCATTTCACGGCCCTGGTCGTCAGTGCCAGGATAACCTCCGAGCGGTGTTAATGCATCCGGGGCGATGGAAATAAAGCCGGCCAACGCGGCGCGTCTGCCAACGTCCTCGATATGGGGGTTCAGTCCCCGGTTTTCGTGAACTACCACTACACCGCCAAGCTTTCCATTTGCGTTAGCCGGTTTGCACAGCAATGCTTTCATTGTTCCACCGCCTTTCGGGGATTGATAGTTGATGTATTCCGATTTTACCCGGGGGTCATCCTGCTTTATCTTTACTCCACCCTTGTAGTCGGGCATCAGAAAGCCCATCAGGGATGCAACCGTCACGCCTCCGACGGCGTATGTTGAAAGCTTCTGAGCAAACTCGCGCCTGTCGATCCGGTTGTGAGCATAGTCGTCATAAAGGTCAAACACTTCCTGCTTGATATCTTCTTTTTTTAACTCATTCATAAGAACTAAATTGTTAGTCGTTAAATTTAACGATTAAAGTTGCGTTTTTCCGAGAGATTTTTGATGGAAGAAACTTACAGACCCAAAGATTAGACAAACAAATTGAACCGCTCGACCATCCATCCTTTCCGGACGACTATTGTAGAAAAAACCACGTCTATGATTCACGACACAAACGACGGCCATTATAGCCGACGAGAATTTTTGACATCGGCTACTGGATTAGCCGGTGCTTCATTACTCTTGACAATACCTGGCGTAGGTGCGGCAACTCAGTCTTACACCGTGAAGCAGGTGATCGATATCATAATGAAGGAAGTCCCTGGTGCGCCATTCGCTACTACCGTTGACCACCTGAGGTCTGGCAGCGCAGATCAGCAGGTTACAGGGATAGTAACGACGATGTTCCCCACGTTAGACGTCATTGAGCGTACCGCTAAAGCCGGAGCGAATCTCATTGTTGCTCATGAGACCCCTTTTTATAATAACCAGGATGAAACAGATTGGTTGAAGGATGATGATGCTTACCGATATAAAGTTGAATTATTGAATAGGTATAAGATTGCCATCTGGCGTTTTCACGATCACTGGCATGCCCATAAACCCGATGGAATTATCATAGGGAACTTGATAAAGCTCGGGTGGGACAAGTTTTATGACACAAACAAACCGAGGCTTCTCACGCTGCCGCAGCCGATGTCCATCAAGTCTATTGCCAAACTCACGAAAGAGAAGCTGGGAATTTCAACGGTACGGGTGGTGGGCAATATTGATCAGAAATGCACAACAATTTATTTGGCGTTCGGATACATGGATAGCAAAAGGCAAATAGCCGCTATCCAGGAATTCAAACCGGATCTGATATTGAGTGGCGAGACCCGCGAATGGGAAACCGTAGAACGTGTTCGGGATGGTTTGTTCATGGGGCAAAAAACTTCTTTGCTTGTGCTTAGCCATTCCGTTAGTGAGGAAGCGGGGATGGAGTATGCAGCGAAGTGGCTTGGGACGAAGGTTCCTGGGATTAAGATTTCGCATATTGCGTCGAACAATCCGTTTACGTTTGTGTGAATCGTTATCTGTTAATCGTTATCCGTTGTGTGAGTGTGCATATGGGTGTGGGTGTGGGTGTGTTCACCGCAGAGACGCGGAGAGCGCTGGGTTACGCAGCGAAATTCCCAGCGAAACCCCGCGCTCCTGGCGTCCCTGCGGTAAAAAGGTTTTATGCACATT
>DASVBA010000590.1:0-6151 GCA_036376095.1 Chryseolinea sp. | reverse complement strand
AGTCGATCCGTCCAATGGGCGTCGGATTCTTGAGCATCGTGTCAATATCGGCCTTGCTAATCCCGTTTGCTTCACCAATGGTGTGAATCAATTTTGACTCGCGGGCGGCAACATTTGTGTCACTAGCAGCCAGGTTAATAAGAACGTTTAATTCTGCTTTCTTGTCAAAAATCATAGGTGCGTGTTGGTTTGGAGTACAAATTTTGTAAAATGTACACTGAATTTTAGTGTAAAATACGATGTTTTCGTACATGAGCAAAATAATTCACGATCAGCGACCCGGATGCAACCCTTATGTTCGAGCCCTGTCTTTAAGTCAAATTTGAATGTATTATGAAGAGTTTATTGACCTCTTTTCTCGTTCTCGTGATCACATCTTTTTCCTTTGCCCAAGAGGCACAAAACCGTAATGTTGGTGCCTTTACCGGAGTTAAAGTAGCAGAAGGGATCGACGTGTATCTGAAAAAAGGAGATAAAGAGAGTGTTCGGGTGGAAGTATATGGGACCAGGGTGGAGAACGTTATCACGGAAGTTTCCGGAAGCTATCTTAGGGTTCATATGCGTGAGGAGAACAGAGGCAACGTCAACGTAAAGGTGTATGTGACGTATGTAAAAATCGATAAGCTGTCAGCTAGCTCTGCGGGTAGCATATATGCTGAAGGGACAATTGATGCAAATTCTCTTGAAATAAGCTCTTCCAGCGCAGCTAATATTGAAATAGTAATCAACGCGGGTGAAGTCGAGATCTCTTCGTCGAGTGCAGGCGAGGTCGAAGTGAAAGGGAAGGCAAAATCGTTGCGCGTAGAGGCCAGCAGCGCGGGTGAAATCGACGCCTACGATCTGGAGGCACAGAAAGTCAATGCCAATGCCAGTAGCGCAGGATCCGTTAAGATCAACGCTACCGTCGAATTAGACGCACACGCCAGCAGCGGCGGCAGTATACGCTACCGCGGCAATCCCGATAGATCCAATACCAATTCAAGCAGCGGCGGTTCGGTCAAGAAATCGAACTAACCGCGCATCCGACTAAAGAGTAATTCATGCTTTAGAACTGATTCGTTCATTATTACCTTTGTCGAACAGGACAAAGGTGTTATGCTTTCACTATACCTTTCAGGGAACAAGAACTTCTGGGTAATATTCTTAGTAATATTTCTGCGTTACGCAATTCTTGCTTCGATCGCGTTCCTGATCTTTTATGTGATTCGGAGGAAGACAATATTTTTTAAGAAAATTCAGCCCAAACTTCCTTTTAATATAGACTATGCCCGTGAAATCATCTACTCAGTCATTACCGCGTTCGTATTTGCAGCAATCGGTTATATAGTATTCGCAACGCCGCTTTCAAAATACACACAGACGTATTGGAATTTTCGGGAGCATAGTGTGGGCTATTTCATTTTCAGTATCTTACTCATGCTGATCGTACATGATGCCTACTTCTATTGGACTCACCGGTGGATGCACAGAAAGTCTGTCTATCGGTTAGTTCACCGGATTCATCACCTTTCGACGAACCCGTCACCGTGGGCGGCCATGGCATTTCATCCCATTGAGTCGGTCATCGAAGGAAGCGTCATTGCGTTGTTCGCTTTCCTGTTCCCGGTGCATCCAATAGCTATAGGTATTTTTCTTCTTCTGATGATGATGTACAACGTGTACGGTCACCTTGGGTACGAATTGTATCCAAAGGGTTTCTCATCAAGTTGGCTGGGTAAGTGGATAAACACGTCGGTTAGCCATAATATGCACCATCAGACCATACAAGGGAATTATGGCCTGTACTTTCTTTGGTGGGACCGGTGGATGGGCACTCTCAATCCTGCCTATAATGAAAATTTTGAAGCGGTAAAACGCAGAACTGCCCAAGGTTCTCACGGCCATCCATAATGTTAACGGCCGGCTTGTACGGCAATACTCAACGGCGCGCCAATCCTTCCACATCAACTCATTGGGTAATCGATAGTACTGAATTAACCGCTTTATACGAGATTTTCAAGAAAGTATCGGATTTCCGTTTAAAATTGAACCAATGCAAACGTGTTCTTAACAAAAAAATAAAATTGTAGATTATTTTTTAATGCGGTCTCGAAAATTCCGATAGTTTTGGAAGCAAAATTGATCAAAATTACAACCACCTATGGCGAAATTAAGATTTGATGCTCTTAAAAAACTGAGCGAACGTCCCCGAGTCCATGTTGACCTGCCCAACCCAAATGTGTCTAAGTTTTACGGCGAAAATGTATTTGGCGCTGAGCAGATGCGTGGAACACTATCCCCGGCTGTCTTCAAAAAAGTTAGCTCGGCTATCAAGAATCACGAAAAGATTGATGAGGTAACAGCCGATGCAGTAGCAGCAGCCGCAAAGTCGTGGGCGATCGGAAAGGGAGCATCACATTTCACTCACTGGTTCCAGCCTATGACCGGCGGGACAGCAGAAAAACACGATTCTTTTTTTGACGCTATATCAGGAATAGAAAAATTCAAGGGAAGTGAACTCGTTCAGCAGGAACCAGACGCTTCCTCCTTTCCCAGCGGAGGGATCCGCAGCACGTTTGAGGCGCGTGGTTATACCGCGTGGGATCCTACATCGCCGATGTTCTTGTACGGCAAAACCCTTTGTATCCCGACTATATTCGTATCCTATACTGGTGAAACGCTTGACGTAAAGGCGCCACTTCTTAAAGCTCTTAAGGCGGTAGATAACGCTGCGACAAAAGTTTGCCAGCTGTTCGATAAGGACATTCAACATGTAACGGCATCGTTGGGACCTGAGCAGGAATACTTTGTGGTGGATAAGGCATTGTTCGATGCACGTCCCGACCTGGTTATGGCTGGAAGGACGGTATTCGGTCATGCACCCGCACGTGGACAACAGCTGGAAGATCATTATTTCGGATCCATTCCTCCCCGTGTCTACGATTTCATGAAAGAATTTGAGATCGAAGCTTGGAAGCTTGGTATCCCTGTGCGTACGCGTCACAACGAAGTAGCGCCAAGCCAGTTTGAAGTTGCTCCACTATTTGAAGAAGTAAACGTAGCCAACGATCATAACCAGTTGATGATGGATGTGATGGCCCGGGTCGCTGACAAGCATCACCTGAGAGTACTCTTCCATGAAAAACCTTTCGCTGGCCTGAATGGTACCGGGAAACATAACAACTGGTCTCTGATCACTGACACCGGAGTGAACCTTTATGCTCCAACCAGTAGCGCACGAGATAACCTCATGTTCCTCACATTCTTTATTACAACCATCAAAGCCGTTCATGAGCACGCAGACCTGTTGAGAGCCAGCATTGCAACACCTGGTAATGACTTCCGCCTTGGCGCAAATGAGGCGCCACCGGCAATCATGTCAGTGTTCATTGGTTCTCAAATGACGGCCGTTCTTGATGAGCTGGAAAAGAAAGGTGGAAATGTGAAAATCGAGAAAGGCGACAACATGTACATGAAACTGGGAATTGATCAAATCCCTGAAATCATATTGGACGCCACGGACCGCAATCGTACTTCACCTTTTGCTTTTACCGGTAACAAGTTTGAGTTCCGCGCAGTTGGCGGAGGAGACAACTGTGGAACTGCGATGACAGCACTGAACACCATCATGGCAGAGCAGCTGGAAAATTTCCACGAAACAGTTTCAAAGGAGATCGAAAAAGGAGAGGAGAAACGCCTTGCCATAGTTAATGTACTGCGCAAGTACATTAAAGAATCCAAGGATGTTCGTTTTGAGGGGGATGGTTATTCTGAAGATTGGGTAAACGAAGCCGCTAAGCGTAAGCTTGGTAACGTGAAGAACATGGTGCACGCACTGGATGCATATCTGACTAAAAAGTCCCTCGACCTATTCGAGAAACACGGTGTCATGAGCCATAAGGAGACTGAAGCCAGGGTGGAAATAAAACTGGAAGCATATATTAAGCGTGTTCAGATCGAGGCGCGCGTTATGGGTGATCTGGCCATGAACCACATCGTTCCCACCGCTATTGCTTATCAGACAAAACTGATCGCCAACGCCAACGGATTAAAAGGGCTGGGCGTTGACAACGCCGCCGTGGTTCAGACCATCAAAGAGATCTCCGGACATATCGATACCATTAAGACCGGCGTCAGAGCTATGATCGAGGAGCGCAAGCGTATCAATAAATTGACCGATACACATAAGCGCGCCGTTGCCTATTGCGACGACATCAAGGAGAAATATTTCGAGTTGATCCGTGATTCTGTCGATAAGCTTGAATTGCTTGTTGACAATGAAGATTGGCCACTGGTAAAATACAGAGAACTGCTGTTCTTACGCTAAAGATAAACTCTAGTACTCAAACCTAAACCTGTAGAAAAAAGGCGGGCTCCAGTAATGGGTCCCGCTTTTGCTTTTTATACCTTAGCATTTTAGGGCTATCGAACTATTCAACATTATGCGGATACATCTTTACACTCTTTTGCTTTTCGTGTGTGTGCAGCCAATGCTCGCGCAAAAGAAAATCAACAGTAAAATAAATCAGACTGTAACCTCGGCCGAGGTGGAAGCTCACCTGTCTTTTCTGGCTTCTGACGAGATGAGGGGAAGAAATACCGGATCTCCAGAGATCGACATCGCTGCCCATTACATAGCGACACAATTCAAGCTTGCAGGCGTCAAGCCTGGTTTAGGGACGTCGTATTATCAGGATGTGCAGTTGGAAAGGATCAATCCTCCGAGATCCGGAGCAATTACCATCGGACAAGATGTTCTGAAGCTCAAGGATGATTTCCTGTTCGTAAGTGGTGGTGGCGCCACACTCGAAAAGGAAATTGTTTTCATTGGATACGGAACCGTGGAAGACTTCCAAAAAGTTGATGTAAAGGACAAGATTGTAGTTGTATACGCAGGATTACCAACCTCAAATAATCCTGTGCAGGCAATTTTAACAGACGGTCCGCAAAAAAATAAACTAGCGATATCTCACGGTGCTTCAGCGCTGATCGAGATCATGGCGCTGCCCGGAGTTCCGTGGCCGGGTCTGACAAAATTTCTTTCGGCAGAACGAATGATCACCAGAAATGAAAAGGGCGCCGGATTTCCCCACCTGTTGCTAAGAAACGTTGACTCGCCCGGAGTGCAGACATTGAAAGAATCGAAGAGTTCCAAAGGGTCAATTGTCCTCGACCCAGGGCAATCAGGACCAGTATTGGCAAAAAATGTTCTAGGCATCATTGAGGGGAGCGATCCAAGTCTCAAACAGGAGTGGATCGCCATTTCTGCACACTATGATCACGTAGGCGTAACCAAGCTTCCCAACAATCCGGATTCCATATTCAACGGGGCCCGTGACAACGCAGTCGGCACCGTTGCCTTGATCGAGGCAGCTAAGTTTTTTGGACAGAATAGACCGAAGCGCTCCATCTTACTCCTGGCGTTGACAGCGGAGGAGAAAGGTCTCCGGGGAAGTGAATGGTATGCCGAACATCCTGTTATTCCGTTGGATAAAACCGTGTTAAACTTCAATTGTGACGGAGCAGGTTATAACGATACTACTATTGCAACGGTGATCGATTTTAAGAGAACTACGGTGGACGCGCTTTTAGTAAAAGCATGTCAGGCCTATGGACTGACCTTAAAAGGTGATCCGGCACCTGAACAGAATTTATATGAACGTTCAGACAACGTGAATTTTGCATCAAAAGGAGTACCTGCTGTTAATATTTCGCCCGGTATCAAGGCATTCGATCCTGAACTATTTAAATACTATCATCAGCCGGCCGATGAAGTAGGCTCTCTAAATATGCACTACATGGAAAAGTTTTTCCGGGCCTATGTTTATGCGTCATATCTTCTCGCCAATGACCCACAACGGCCTGCCTGGGTAAAAGGCGATAAGTTCGAGGAAGCCGGGAAGAAGCTCTATTCGAAGTGACCTATTCTGAAGATGATTTTTTCGTAAAGTGATTTGGGTCACTGAGCGTTCGAATTGCCTGGTGGATCAGTTCGGGATTGCTCCATGGAACAAAGTGGTCCATATCGTCTTTTAAAACGAACTCTACCGGGGCGTTTACTAACATTTTTCTCGCGAAATCTGCGTTACCCGCGGGCACCAGTGAATCCTTTTTACCCTGTATTACTATCACCGGACATTTGATATCCGCCCATAGAGGTAGCATTTTTTCC
>DASVBA010000580.1:0-4892 GCA_036376095.1 Chryseolinea sp. | reverse complement strand
TGGCCAATCCAATAATCATACATATTAGAATTGGTGTCATAAATCCAGGGCCACCTTGGATAAACAAGTCTTTTAGTAATTCGTGGAAGGTGGCCTCTTCTTCTGCAGGAGCTGAGGTGTCTACACTCGCCGTTTCGGTCGGGGTTTCGGCAGCTGGTTGTGTCGCCGTCGAGTCATCCTGAGCAAATAAAAGAGAAGAGGACGCCAGTACCCCTACGAGAGCGATAGTCGCAAATAATTTTTTCATAGTTAAAGGTTTAAGTAGCTTTGAAAGCGCCAAAATTAAACGTTTTGTCGATTTCTAAACACTTTTTAGAAAATATTTCTGTTGAAGGCGTCGACTTTCTTTTTCTTAGGTCCTTAATGGATTAGGCCAAATAAAGTCACATTTAAAAGTAAAATCTTTGTAATATCTTGAACTACAGAGCCTGGAGGAAAGCAAAAAGCCTCGGCTTAGACCAAGGCTTGTGCGGAGAGGGCGGGATTCGAACCCGCGATACCGTTTCCAGTATACACACTTTCCAGGCGTGCTCCTTCAACCACTCGGACACCTCTCCAGAAATGCGAAATGGGGCACAAAGAAATCAATAAATTAAACGGTTTGCAAGCTGTCAGGAGGTCAATTCTCCCGCGAGCGGTAAGCCTATGAGCTCTTTTGCTCCCTCCGTTCCCAGCTCGCCGATCAAGAGCATCAACTTCGTTACCGCTGCTTCAGTCGTCATGTCAGCACCGCTGATCACCCCCATTTGTTGAAGTCCCTTGCTGGTCTCGTATCGCCCTTGCGTCACTCGCCCGCCCGGGCATTGGGAAATGTTAAGTATGATTATGCCGCGGGCAATCGCCTTTTTGATTTCTTCCAACAGCCAGGCCAGCGTAGGCGCGTTACCAGAGCCATACGTTTCTAATACAACCGCCTTTAAACCAGGAACTCCCAACACCGCTCTAACGACGTTGATATCAATGCCGGGAAATAGTTTCAGGATGGCAATGTTGGTCTCGAACTTCGAACGCAACTTCAGTCCTGTCGAAGACTTCGGTGAACGGATAACAGAAAAATTATAATCGATCTTGACCCCGGCTTTTGCCAGTGGGGGATAATTACCCGAATCAAACGCATCAAACTGCATGCTCTCGACCTTCTTGGATCTATTACCGCGCAACAACTCGTAGTCGAAATAGATACACACTTCAGGTACTAGCGCAAATCCATCCTTGCGTGCAGAAGCAATATCCAGGGCTGTGATCAAATGTTCGCGTGCGTCAGATCGTGCTTCGCTTATGGGAAGTTGAGCACCGGTAAACACAACAGGCTTCTGCAACCCTTCTAACATAAAGCTCAAGGCCGAAGTGGTGTACGCCATAGTATCGGTACCGTGTAAAACAACGAAACCGTCCTGATGCTCATACTCATCAAAAATAATCTTGCCAATAAGTTGCCAGTGTTCGATATTAATGTTTGATGAATCGATAGGATTCTCAAATGAAAAAGCGGTGATCTCGAGAGCGAGATTCTTAAGGGTCGGCAACTCGTGGAGAATATCGGCAAAATCAAAGGGGACAAGAACTCCGTCCCGATCATACGTCATACCAAACGTACCTCCCGTATAAATGATGAGAATACGCGCGCGCGCCTTTCCGGGGAGCGCAGTATTAACGCTTACTTTTTTAATATTCATCATTTGATGTAAACAGCTTTAGCGCATTCTCCGTTGTTGCGCGTTCGACCTCCTGAACCGAGACGTTCTTAATCTCTGCTACTTTCTTTGCCACGAGCGGTATATACGATGGCTCATTTCTTTTTCCCCGGTGAGGCACGGGAGCAAGATAAGGACTGTCCGTCTCGAGGACCAAATGTGTCAAGTCCACCTCAGGCAATACTTTGTCCAATCCGCCATTTTTAAATGTGGCAACTCCACCGATCCCCAGGTAAAAGCCAAGCTTTGTAATCTTATGGGCTTGCTCGATGTTACCCAAAAAACAATGAAATATACCGGACAAGCTTCCGTCGTGCAGCTGCTGAACGAGTTCAATGGTCTCATTAATACTTTCACGACAGTGAATAACAATTGGAAGCCGGTATTTTTTTGCCCAATTAACCTGTATCACAAATGCTTCTTTTTGATGATCAAACAGGCTTTTATCCCAATAAAGATCAGTACCGATTTCTCCTACTGCCGAAAATTTCCTTTTCGCAAGCCAACTCTCGACGATATACAGTTCCCTTTCAAATCCTTTCTTCACTGAACACGGATGTAATCCCATCATCGGAATACATTGTCCCGAAGACCGACTCTCAAGGTCCAGCATGGCATCGATCGACGCGTGATCAACGTTTGGCATATATATCCTCGTTACCCCCTGCTCCGTACTCCGTTGAAGCATATCGACCCTGTCTGCGAGAAAATCTTCGTGATAAATGTGAGCGTGAGTATCTATAAAGTAATCCATCTCTGAGTTCAATGATAAAGTAAATTACCTATGCGAACAGGTATTTTCCGAAAATTATCAATCCAATGACTGACGACAAAACCGAGGCAAACAATACCGCGCCTGCCGCCATATCTTTGACCTTTCCCGCCAATGGCTTCTTTTCCATCGTTACAAGATCGACCAGACTTTCAATAGAAGAATTGATCAGCTCCAGCCCGACGACCAGTGCGATGCATAATAGGATAATACACCACTCGATGACAGTTATCTGATAATAGAACCCTGCTGCTAAGACGGCTGCAGCAATACAAATCAAAACACGCAGATTCCGCTGATCAGCAATCCCCGCAATTATTCCCTTAAATGCATAAACGAAACTTCTGAGAAACTTGCTCATAATTTATAGGTGTTGGGAAATCTTTGGATTCACCAGTTCGTCTAGTGCATCCGTTAAAAGATGCCCGTCGCCAGGGAATTGGTTGAATCCGGTAAACGACTGCGACATGCTCCATGCCTTCATAAGGTCGAAGTTCTTCTGTTCAACAAAAAAAGCAATCCCTTTTGCCTTTAATCGCGCCGCCAGATATTCCTGTTCGGTCTGACCGGGGGTCGGAACAAAGATTGCCTTTTTGCCCAGTGTTGCCAGATCCATTATCGTACTATATCCGCTGCGCGCCAATACACACTCCGACTGCTCGATGACAGCCTGGAGATCGGCACCTTTAAGAAAGTTGACTTGATTGTGATTTGATCCTGGAGCATTTTGCTGGCCGATGATGCCGCGAACTAAAAAATAGCGCAACCCCGAACGAGTAAGTCCGTCTACTGCTATTTTCTCAAACGCACTACGCTGCGGCTCCGGGCCGGACAATACGCACACAATTTCATACAAGTTCTCGCGTGGCTTCGCCTGACTAAAGCGAGATAGAACGCCAATATATTTAACCTTTATTGCCGGTTTCTTTTCCCGCAGCAACCTCAACTTGCCCGCCAGACTTCTGCCGTCCGGATAGTCCGGGATCCAGCAGATTGAAAATTTTTTTATAAACGATAGATTCAGCCTCCGCAATGTTCCCGTCAACCACACTAAACTTTTGGGAAGGGACAGGTTGGTCTGATGCGTAATAAAAACAGAAGGAATAGCAGAAGACCAGCACCCAAAACGGTTGTCAGAAATTATAAGATCAATGCCAGACGATTTTACGATTTTATCGACCGCGGCATGTTCTTGTTTTATAGTGGACAGAAACTTTGGCAGCTGAGTCAGCATTTTAAAGGCCATCGAACCTGAAGACGGATAGACTGGTTTGTAAGCGGGCAGCTGAAAAAAAGTAAGTGTTGGGAACTCCCTTTTTAAGAGTTCGAGAGAGTCTCCACATCCGCCAATGTAGATCTTGCAATCCCTTTTCAGTAATTCGTTGATAATAGGAATACATCTCGTCGCGTGGCCGAGACCCCAATCTAACGGCGTAACCAAGACGTTCTTCATCCAGGGACAACTTTGAATTCAAATCCTAACCCAAGGAAATGCTCAATATATTTTGGCAGAACAAAGGTCAGATTTTTTTCGGCCTTATAGCTGTCGTGAAAGACAATTATTGAACCGGGCCTTGAGGCATGGATCGTATTCTTCAAACATCGTTCGGAAGATAGTCTGTCGTTATAGTCAATCGACAGCACATCCCACATAATGATGGTGAAACCTGCTAATGATCTGATCTGATCGCGGGTGATACGGCCATAAGGTGGTCTGAAAATTCCCGTTGAAGCTGCTACGGCTGGCAAATGTTCAGCGATCTGCTTGTTGCATTCCGCGACGTTTTCAACATAATGGGAACTCTTAGTGTTCCAGCCGTTCAAGTGATTGTGTGTATGGTTTCCGATTTTATGTCCGGCATCTATTATCTTTTTAAACACAACGGGATGCTTTCTGATATTGTCACCGATACAAAAAAATGTTGCTTCAATATTGTAGCGCTGCAATGTTTCCAGAACAAATTCTGTCGGGCCCGGCACCGGCCCGTCATCAAAAGTCAGAAATAGCGTTTTGCCTTCAGAAGGAATTTTCCATATAAGCCTGGGATAAAGAAGGGGGAGAATAAAAGGTGTCCGATGAACCATGTTGAAAGCTTACCCCGCTAACTACCCCACGCGGCAAGATAATAACGTTATGTCGTCGTGATATCCTTTTAGGCCTTTGAAGGTGTCAAGCGCTACAATAATATCCTGGTGGATGGTCTTAAGGTCTTTAGTGTATGTCTCGTCGAATTTGAAATAGTCCAGCAGCTTATCAACGCCAAATTCAAAACCCTGTTCGTTGACGGTTTCGGTTAATCCATCGGTATAACAAAACAACAGAAACTCATCGATCCCGGTGATAAAACCCTCATTAAGGAATGGCAGCGGGTGCATTGCTCCAAGGACAGTTGAACCATCCTCCAACATGCGAAGTCCATTTTTCC
>DASVBA010000579.1:0-4514 GCA_036376095.1 Chryseolinea sp. | reverse complement strand
AGAAAACAAAAGACTGAAGAATCATTCAAGAACTCCCTTAACAATCTTGACGCGGTGGCCAAAGGCATAAGGATCCCCGAGGAGGAATAAGAGCTCTCATGACTTGCATGCTATCGGATAGTTGGTCGGAGCCGCCAAAATTGTTTTAAGCGCAGAAGCCGCAAAAAAAAATACACCAGACGTCGCAGTGCTGCGTCTGACACAGCGCAAAAGGCGCAGAATAAAGACCGGTTTTTCACGTTCAGCCTTTCATGCGATAATGCTTTGTCTTTCTTCTCGGATTCTTACGTTCTTTGCGTTTGAAATTCCCTATCACAATATTTTCTACGGCGTTTTCCCGCACTTCGCGTTTTGCACCAAAAGTCCGTTCTCATCCCCAGCACATTTCCATCGATGCACGACGCGACTGGTAACTTCCTCATAAACGAATACAAAGTTCCCGAACCTACTTTAAATTGTTGGCCACACGGCGAATCCCATCTGGCAGTAAGCGCACATTAAAATTTATTAGTAGACCCAATCTATAATCGATGAGTTTGATATGTGTAAGGGTTTGCATTAAATGAATTTCATTAAGCTCCTCAACGGCCTTTACCTCCACCACTATTTTTTTCTCAACTACGAGATCTGCGCGGTATCCGCAATCGAGCTTCACTTGGTCATAAATCAACGGAATTGGTCTCTGACGTTCTGCAAATAGCCCAGCTTTTATTAGTTCGTGGTACAGGCAAGCCTCATAAGCTGATTCCAACAACCCTGGTCCCAACGCCCGGTGTACTTTAATGGCACACCCAATGACCCGATATGAAATCTCATTCTCCGACATACATCACAATTTAGGATGTAGCGCTCCATAGTTCGAAATTTTCCGACGCAGGAATTCCTAAAATATTCGGTGATTGAGTTAAGGATGAAAGTTACCAGGTTTGTTTTTTCGCGCAGATGCTGCAAAAATAAATACACGCGGAAGGCACTAGTAGAGGCAATTTAAAAAGTGAAAAAAAACCTGCTTTTTTTATTCTGGTTGATCCATTCTCAAATGTATTCACTATCAAAGGAATGGATTTTTTGCGTTTTCTGCGTGCATTCTTTTGCGATTTTTGCGCTTAAAAGCTCGCTGTCACAACCTACACGATCCCTTCAACGCTCTCCCACCAGCCACTACTTCTTCCTCACCACCCAAAAAACTATTCCGAACCCAATAAGAGGTACCAAAAGATCAAGAAGCGATCCTCGGCTTCCAAAGAAAAGGTTGATCAGTGCAATCAGGATGCCGCCAACGGCCCATCCGAGAATTGTTGGTACCGACCATGCCGTGATATGAACTTTTACATCCGTTATACCGATCAATTTACCAATCACCCAAAAGAGACTATCGTTAAAGTAACTGAACAAAAATCCTCCCATCGCTGCCGCCTGCGCAGCAAACAGCATGTTTACACCGGGTATCTCGGCCAGTATGGGGGCCGTTATTGATGCCGACGTGATCATTGCTACAGTGGCAGATCCCTGAATGAGTCTCACCACCGAGGCTACAAAAAACGGGATCATCACAGGTGAAAATGGCAAGCCTGCAATTTGGCCAGCTAATAACGTTCCGACTCCACTTTCCCTAACAACAAACCCAAGGGCACCACCCGCGCCGGTAACAAGCAGGATGATTCCGGCTGACTGCAGCCCTTCCTCCAATCTTGCTGATGCCTGTTGCTTGTTAAGTCCAGGTATGAGCGTATATACTGCCAGCAGTGTGCTGATACACAATGCGATCATCGGTGTGCCGATGAAATCAAATACCTGCACAAACCAGTATCCCGCGGGATTATTTACTTCATCAAACATGGGAAACAGACTGATCAGGGCTTTGATCAGGATCAAAAGGATCGGCACTACAATAGGTAACAGGGACAACGTTAGCGAAGGCAATTTCCTTTCAGATAAAGTATCAACGGTGGTCTTTACGTCATCTTCAATTGAAACGAACTCCGGATATTTTTTCGCAAGCCACTGTGCATACAGGACAAACGCCAATGTACACGGTATACCCAGGCCAAGCCCCATTAACATCATTGCGCCAATATCTACTCCAAAGATCCCAGCGACGCCCAATGGTCCGGGAGTAGGAGGGACCATCGTATGCGTAACGATAAGCCCACCAGCCAGCGCGACCGTTGTGGTGAGAAGCGACCTTCCGCCTTTTTTTGAAAGTGCCTTTGCTATGGGATATAAGATCACGAACGCAGAGTCCGCGAAAATTGGAATGCTCACAAGATAACCGGTGGCGGCGAGCGACCATTCTTCTTTACGCGGTCCCAGCCACTTAATAAAAGAGTAGGCGATCTGTTCCGCCGCGCCGGATACCTCCAGGACGCGGCCCATCATCACACCAAGCCCGATCACAATACCAATAGTTCCCAGGGTAGAACCGAAACCCTGCGTGATGGCGTCGACAGTCTCCTTCATCGAAAGCCCGCCTGTTACTCCTGCGATACACGCAGCGGTGATCATTGCTATCAACGGATGAACTTTTGTCCGGAGTACGAGAAGGATCAGTATAAAAACTGCACCGGCCAGACCTATGTTGGGATCGGAGATAGTGGACATCAGGGGTTTTGATTTTTGTAGGCCTGGTATTGCAGGATGAAGTCATCAAAGGTTTTATCTTCATGAAACCCCAGTTTCACCGCTAACGCATTGTTCATTGCTCCGGGCCAGCTGTTAACAATCCTGCTGATCGTTTCATCGTGTCTGAATTTTACTTTAGCTCGCGTTTGCTTATCAGTCATTTTTTCAAGGGACGTGAGCATCTCTTCCACCGTGATGGCAATGGCAGGAAAATTCACGGTACGCCATTCGCCGAATGCTTTTCCGTCAAGCGTGGCACCATGAATAAAGTTGTTGATAACAGTATCCGGACTGGACAACACAACGGAGAGGTCAGGCGCTACAGGGCAGACGGCCTCTTCGCCATTTATTGGCTCCCGTATGATACTGCTCAGGAACGATGAGGCTGCAAGATTAGGCCGGCCGGGCCTTACGCAGACAGTCGGCAACCTGAAAACGCGGCCGTCGATAAAGCCTTTTCTGCTGTAGTCATTCACAAGAAGTTCGCCAATGGCTTTTTGGGCGCCATAGGAGGTATGTGGTGTTGTTACGGTTTGCTCGTCGACTACTGATGGCAACACTCCGCCAAATACCGCGAGGGAACCCGCGAAAACAAAACGTATATTCGTGCGTTGAGCGCGGCAGGCCTCAAGAAGATTTCGCGTAATATCAAGATTCACTTTCCACCCCAGGTCAAAATCCTTTTCTGCGTGGCTGCTTACGATGGCGGCAAGGTGAAACACTATGTTTGTTTTTGCAGTGATAAGGGAATCAGTGGCGCCTGCTTCGGAAAGGTCCTGTTTTTTACATACCACTCTGCGATCGCCCATTGGATTCATAGGCTGAACGACATCAACAAGCAGCAGCTCATCAAATTTTATATTACTTCTAAGAAGGGCTTTCGAGAGATGTTGGCCCAGAAATCCGGCACCGCCGGTGATAATTATCTGCATAGGGTTTAATGTTCAACGGTAGAACTTCCTCTTTTTCTTTGCAGTGGTTTTTCATGAACTCTTTTGTGTCCCCACTGCCCATATGTTTCCCGAAAAATCCTTAAATGACCCGCGCGTGTCAGGGTCCCCCTCTTTATTTACCGGACGTTCTACTACTTCACAACCAAGTTCGATTGCCTTATTAAATGTAGAGTGTACATCCGGGACATACACGTGCAAAAGAACTTCGTTAGCGGGATAAGCAGAAGACGCGTCAGATATCATAATAACTGAGTCGTCGATGCACACTTCAACATGCATAATGGTGCCGTTGGGACCATCGTAACGTCTCAGTTCCCTGGCCTGAAATATTCCTTTCAGGAGGTCGATCATTTTCTGGGCTCCATCAACGATGAGATATGGAGACACCGAATTATAGCCGGAGGGTTTGAAAGATTTCCTCATAATTTTCCCACTTTATATATCAATCACTTTCGTTCACTTTTTTTGCCGCCCAGAAAATTGCGTTCCTGAATAGTGTAGTATACAACTGATTGTTAAACAAATCAGGGGAATGCCCCATAAAGATGTAAACATTCCGTGCCGCCATTTTCGGGTTGCACCAGATCACGGGATGATCACCCATTTTTATTTTTGAATCTGGTGAATAGGTCGATTCATCGACAGAAGCTATAACCCGCACGTTGGCACGCGGACTCTTATCATACGTATACCACTCTTCTTTTTCAATAGTGAATTCCTCAGGCAGCCCCTTCATGATGGGATGTGTTGGATCCTCGACCTTAACTTTTGCACTGGCAAAACCGGCGATATAATCCTTCCATCGTATTCCACCCATAAAATCCGAATACCAGTTCCACATCGGGTAACCATCGAACTCGCCCAAGAGGGTTGCATGATGAAATCCAATCCATCCTCCTTTACCTTTTTCGATATAATTTATAAAGGCCTTCATAGACT
>DASVBA010000573.1:0-2071 GCA_036376095.1 Chryseolinea sp. | reverse complement strand
TTACCACAGCTTACAATGACGTCGGCTGGTTGTGTTGATAGCCATATCGTTAATAAGGTGCAACAGAATGATGTTACGTCGATTTCTATTTGATGAATGCAACCGAATAGAACGTGTGCAACTAACGCGCAGCGTCCCTGAGACAGGAGACGCTACGACGATGGCAAATGATTTCTCGCCAACCGTTAGGGAGGTCCTTCGCGGGAGCACGACTCACTTTGTCACCAAACGCGTGCCTACATTCCATGTGCATGAAATTCCAGCAGGAGCGAATGCGCTCTGGAAGGGCAGGTTATTTTTAAAACGGAGAATTACTTCCCCGATTTTTCAGGATGGTTCTCGAGGTTGAACAGATCGTTCAGAATTTCAGACAACGATTCGGCATCTCCGCGTTTGCAGGCAGCCTTTAAGTGAAGTACAGGATACTTAAGGATCTTTTGCATGAGTGACTTGCTCATCTCTTCGAGTATTTCGGCTTCACCAGGTTTTGCATTCCTGATAAATCTGGCTATCTCTTCCTTGCGGATTTGCTCGAGTGTATTCTTTAGCTTTTGGATCGTAGGGGATACCACCATTTCTTTTGACCAGTCGCCGAACTCGTGTTTCGCCTCCGATATGATGGCCTGAACCTGTGGTATGGAAGCCTTTCTCTTTTCCAAGGTCTCGTTCGTCTTCTCCCTGATGTCATCAAGGTTGTAGAGCACTGTTCCGGCGATCTCTTCAACTTCACTTTCGACACTCCGTGGCATCGACAGGTCGATGAAATATTTATGCGAGTTGATCCTCAATCCCCGTATCATTTCTGAGGTGATAAGAGGGACATTTCCCGATACTGAACTTATGATAACATCAGCTTTGGCGATCTCTTCAGCAAGTTGATCGATAGGACCCCATTCGAACCCGCAACGTTCAGCAAGCTTTTCTGCTTTTTCGACGGTACGATTAAGAATCTTGGCGTTTGCCAATCTTGAGTTCATCAGGTTCAAACAAACATCCTGTCCAATTTCACCGACACCCAGAACCAATACCCTGGGTTCACGAATTCCTGTAGTCAAATCTTCCGCAAGCTCTTTTGCCGCATAGGAAATAGATGCAGCACCATCGCGGAAAGAAGTCTCCTGGACGACTCGTTTGTTTGCAAAGAAAATGGTGTGCATGAGGCGATGAAGGAATGGCCCCGCCATGTTTTCATCTGCACTCCATTGGTAAGCTTTTTTTACCTGCCCACTTATCTGGAGATCCCCGATAACCTGTGCGTCAAGTCCCATTGCCACGTCAAACAAATGCTGTATCGCATCCTGATCGGCAAAGCGGGTGAAATGTTGCTCCAGATCTTCCGGCGTATTCTTAATTATTGAAAGGCCCTTGAAGATTGTATTCGAATAATCCTGGTCAGCCAAATAATAGATCTCCGTACGGTTGCAGGTAGACACAACCAAAACATCTGTGGCCGTTGTATAATCCCGTATGAAATGAAGGAGTCTTTTGGAAGCTTCTTCGTTCAGGGAAACCTGCTCACGGATCGCGACCGGAGCTGTTTTATAAGTGAGGGCTAATGCTTTGAAGTTTTGTGTCATGTCAAGCTACAAAAGTAAAATCTGCGCGAAATACGACTATGATAAAAGTCATTTAAATCGCAATTTAGAATCTGTATAAATAGGGTTTTAGAATCACCTGCCCTTTTTACGCGTAAAGACGATTTTAAGTTTATGCGGGGGATTAAATATTTTCAAACGATTCCGGAGATGGGGAGGACAGTCGCTAAAAAAATTGTAAGGATATCCGGATCGTGTGGAAGCCTTCCGCCGCGGGAAAAATCGCCATTTTAGCCTTCGTTTCTGAGCTATGAACGGGATCAGACGTTGGGTAAAAGAGTCATTTGCGCTTTCCCATTCCCAGGCCAACGGTTTTATCGTTCTGGTGCCCTTGCTGGGAATCATAATTTTTTCCGGCCCTGCCTGGCACTGGTACATGAGCGCAAGAGCTGACGACAGGTCAACGGACATTGCCCTACTCGACAGTCTGGTAAAACTTTGCGACCATTAACCCAACGGGCCGGGGCCGGAAAAGA
>DASVBA010000569.1:0-12362 GCA_036376095.1 Chryseolinea sp. | reverse complement strand
AGTGCAGCCTGCCTGACTCCCGGTTTTTGGTTTGTTCTATTTTTTCGAATTGGGCAATCGATGATACCCTCCTCGTTCTCGTCAATGTACTACCGTTACCCCTGCGCATCGGATGGCCCGTCAGTTGGCGCCCTTATGCTCGATGATCATTCATGTGGGACGCATCCAGTCAATGAGCCAGAATTTCTTAAAAAAAATCGAAAGAAGCTAATCGAAAAACCCGTTAGCCATGGAGGCGGTCATAGGCGCGTGAAAGCGACCATTCGAAAGAGAACACATTTTGAAGCCGCGAAGTGAAAGTTAATTCGTACAGCGTGTGCACACAATCAAATCATTACGATGGTTCTCTTCTTAAGAAACCGAAAATTGACTGATGTCCCTCTCTTTTTGATCATTTGTCCAGCAGTATCATTGTGCTAAAATTTGGAGGAACAAGTGGCGATTAGAATGGTTTCATTATTCTTTTCTTGTCTTATAAATTACTCCTTAACCATTGTTGTCATCTTTTCAATTTGCCCCACTCATGCCTCGGAAGTTTTTAATGCCAGGATAATGAGAAACACACTCCCTTTACCTCCCTGTGACCCCATTTCAATTTCTCCACCGTGTGCTTTCACAATATCATAACTCAACGACAAGCCCAGCCCTGTTCCTTGACCGGAAGGTTTCGTTGTGAAAAATGGTTGAAAAATTTTTTTCTTGATAGAATCAGGAATACCATTGCCGTTATCTTTGACCCTTATTTCAATCTTGTCTCCAAGATTTTTTGTAGAAACAATTACATGGGGGTTGTAACCCGGAACCTTCAATCCTTCTTTTTCATTGACAGCATAAAATGCATTATTGATCAAATTCAAGATGACACGCCCAATATCCTGGGGTACTACATTGATTTTAGGTAGTGATAAATCAAAATCAGTTTCAAACTTTGCGTTGAAAGATTTGTCTTTTGCCCTATAGCCGTGGTAAGCCAATCTCAGGTATTCATCGCAAAGCACATTCATGTCAGTCAATTCTTTTTGACCGCTGCTGCTTCGGGAGTGTTGGAGCATACCTTTTACAATGCCATCGGCACGTTTGCCGTGATAGTTGATCTTCTCCTGATTGTCTACAACGGTTTTGGCCAGGGCAAGCGCGTCTTCCAGATCTCCTTTGCGGATGGCTTCCTCCATCTCGCTGAGAAGTTCTTTGTTTACTTCTGAAAAGTTATTCACGAAGTTCAGAGGGTTTTGAATTTCGTGTGCGATGCCGGCCGTCATTTCTCCGAGGGAAGCCATTTTTTCCGATTGTATCAGTTGTTGTTGTGCTTGCTTCAACTCCACGAGTGCCTTGTCAACCTGTTGTTTGGCGATTTCCAGTTTATTAAAGTCTTCATAGCGAGCGTAAGCGGTGGAGAAGGCATCGGCTATAGCCTGAATCAGATCCAGTTGTTCATCATTAAGTGCCGATGTATTCCCGACATATAACATTCCTTGCTGGAATGGGAGGAAGTGAAGATGAACGCCCTCTATTGGTATTGCGTGTAAATATTGTTCACGCGACGTAATAGACCCCTGCCTCAAAAGTGTATCGGCTTGCGACTTAAAATCCTGATCCTTCCAATTCGTAACATAGCGTTGATGTAAGCGCCAGTAGCTCACGGCTTCGGCAAGAATGGCGGTGTCCTGATAGGAAGAATGAAATGCTGCAATGGCCTTGCCATTCGGTGTCGATAAAAATGTGTGAATTTTTTGTTCCTCTTCATCCATAATGAACACACCACAGCGAATGAAAGGCACTGCCAGTGTAGTAAGCTCATTCCAGATCAACGGCGTGATCCGTTCAAGGTCTTTAGTGGTTCGCATTGAAGCAATATCGGCACGTACGCGATCCAGGGAAGATTGTTTGATGGCTTCGTAGGCCTGCGCTTCGGCCTTTTGAATATCAGTAAACCTTAAGTATGCCAGGTTAAATACGGTTGCAGCGCGCCTTAATAAATACTTTGAATGATCGGATGCCTCACTGTTGGTGATAAGCAGGAGCGCTCCGCCAGAAATTTTTGAATAATTATAATGTAGAACGTTTGGTACTATAGGCTTACCATCTGCGCCAACCTCTACAACTTCCGGGACCTTTTCCAATAAATATTCATACCATTCTTTGAGCATTTTGTAGTCTGCTACAATGCAATAGTCTGAAGAACCTTCGTTGTATTTTTCTTTGTCCTTTCTTGCTCTTGCCGTCTGGCTCCAACTTAGCAGTTGCTTTCCATTTCTGATCTGCTTTTCGGCGTTTCCAGGGTGTCGATATGAATACCAGGCCTCAAACTGATCGGTATCCTCCTTATAGATGTGAACCAAGATAGACTCTAGCTCCTTTTCGCCCAGTAATGCAACTTGCTCACGCAGGACCCGGGTAACCTCCAGGATGTCCTCAGAAGAATGCATTGCCATGGCTGATGACCTGATCCGCTCCAATGCCGTTTCGATCTGTGCTTCCCTGGCCTGAGCTTCTGCGTGTTTTAGATCAAGGAAGCGCGTGTACGATCGCTCAAGTTCTTTAGCAAACCGAATGAACAGGTCGATCTCTTCATAGGGTTCCGCTGTCACCGCCAACAAATAACCTTGCTTGAACGGCGCAACATGATTGATTTGCTTAGCAGTCAGTGGTGTTCTTTGCTTCTTTGACTTCTTCAATACAACATCGACCACTGGCTCCTTGAACATCAGCTCATAATGCCGTTTAAGATCCTTCCCCTTAATCTCGATACGAAAGTATTTTTTCTTCGCTTTCCATGCGGCATACATCGCCCGATGAAATTTATCTTGTCGTGAGGAGACTTTGATGCGTGGTAACAGTCCCTCACCAGGTAGACTCAGCCATTGTTCAGTACTATGATCAGCTGACGTGCAAAGCACAAGCCGACACGTGCTGAGTTCACCACCCAGCTTTCTGAGCTCTTTGAAAAGAAGCGTAACGACTCCCGCAAAATCGTCGCTTGTCTTCATGAGCATTGTCCTTGACCGAATGCTTTCCAGGGCAGCTTCAATTTTTAGCTTTCTCTTCAGGTCAAGCAATTGATTTCCGGGGACATTAATAGAGGATTTCCTGTAAGCTTTCTTACTCATGACGGCTAAACGGGGTGCTCATCAGACGCGCGACTTCAACCTTGCCACAATCTCCTTTAGCAGTGATGTCTGCCCGGCTCCCGGGTTTTATGGTTTGTTCTATTTTTCGATTTGGCAAATCAATGATACCCTCGTTATTCTTTAAGTATTCCCGTGACCAGAGCCGCGGCGGATTGCTTCACTTAGCACCATTTTTGGCACGTGCGATGTTTCAAGCCAATCCGCCAAAATTTCTTAAAAAAAATCGGTAGAAGCTAATTTGAAAACCCGCTAGCCGTATATGGGTAGCGTGACGATAGACCGGTTCTCAAATTTTCGCATAAGGTGAAAGTTAAAGGGGCCCTGCTATGTAATTAATCCGTCTATATCTTGTCATCCCTAACATACTTTAGTTTGCAATTCGATTCTTTCAAAAAAGCGAAGAGGAATTCATAATAATTTTTCTTCGATAACTATATTTGCCCGCTTAATTAAAGGCCAGCAATATGATCGTATTAAAATTTGGAGGAACATCCGTAGGCAAGCCCGAGCGAATGAAAAAAATCGCCGAACTCGTGTTAGGTACGCCCGGTAAAAAGTTTGTGGTTCTTTCAGCTCTGTCTGGAACAACGAATACACTCGTTGCCATTGGAGATCATCTATTGGCTGGACAAAAAGCAAAAGCCGAAGAAGAGATCAAAGCCCTGGAAAGTCATTATCAGGCTTTCATTAAGGAACTTTATTCGAGCGATGCATTTCTTGCTATCGGTCAGGAGACCGTAAGCCGTTTTTTCATTTTCATCAGACTGCTTGCTGCCGGGCAATTTGACAACAAGAGCTATCGCGAACTACTTGCACAGGGCGAGCTCATTTCTACGGAACTATTTTATCAGCATTTGCAGGAACGCAAGATCAACGCGAGACTGTTGCCGGCGCTCTATTTCATGTCTATCGATGAAAATGAAGAACCCGAGCTTGACAAGATATCCGAGCGATTAAAGCCATTGCTTGTGTCGTTAAGTAACATCGACATCATTATCACACAGGGTTATATTTGTCGCAATCACAGAAACGAAATCGACAATCTTAAGAGAGGCGGAAGTGACTACACGGCGTCACTTATTGGGGCTGCTATTCGCGCTGATGAAATTCAGATATGGACCGATATTGACGGGATGCACAACAACGATCCCCGAATAGTGAAGAAGACGTTGCCCATTTCAGAGCTTACTTTCGATGAGGCTTCTGAACTCGCCTATTTCGGAGCAAAGATCCTCCATCCATCCACCATCGTCCCTGCCCAGAAATACAATGTTCCCGTACGTTTGAAAAATACGATGGATGAAAAAGCACCCGGCACCATAATTACAAGCAAAGGGACTGAGGGGTCATTTAAAGCTATTGCTGCCAAAGACGGTATCACCGCCATAAACATCCGTTCATCCCGCATGCTGATGGCCTATGGATTTCTTAGAAGAGTGTTTGAGATCTTTGAGAACCACAAGACTTCCATCGACATGATCACTACTTCAGAGGTCGCGGTATCGGTTACTATCGATAACAACACCCAGCTTGCTTCGATCGAAAACGAGCTGAAGAAGTTCGGAACCATCAGCGTGGATAAAGATCAGACCATCATCTGTATCGTTGGGCAGAAGATCACCGTTCAGCAAGATGTTTTCAAAAAGATATTTGACGCATTAGCCGATGTGCCTATACGTATGGTCTCTTGCGGTGGCAGCACGAATAACGTTTCAGTTCTCGTCGACAAAAAATACAAGGACAAAGCGCTGAATGTTTTGAATGAAGGCCTGTTCGGCTTGAAGTAAAATTAATTGGTCGTTTGGATAAAATCCAATAAGGGATTTCGGGTGAACCGCTCATCATGCAAAATTGTATGAATTTATAATGGCGATCGTCGTGTAGATCCTAAAGCTTTTTAAATAAAGCAAAAAGCACCATCAATCACCTATGGAAGTAACGGTCGTTACGATGTATGTTATTGGCTATTTTGCAGATGGTCTTTGAACTTTCAATTGAAGTAAATAAGTCGACCCCTCCTATTCTTTCTAAATCAAAAAATATCCATATTTAAGTAATAACCCTGCCCCCTATGGAAACCATTATAGTTATAGTCTTTATAATAGGCTACTTCTGCATCGCTCTTGAGCACCCCATAAAGATCAACAAAACAGCGTCGGCAATATTAACGGGGGTACTTTGTTGGACTCTGTTTGCTCTTTCCACCCCGACCGATTCCATCATTGGTAGCGAACAATTCAATGATTTTATAGAGCGTTTGAAATTGGACCTTGGCGACAAGTTCGCTGCTTTGGGACAACAGGAGATATTTCGAAGCTTCGTTGTTTCTGAACTTTCACATCACCTTGCAAGTATCGCAGAAATACTCTTTTTCCTTATGGGTGCAATGACCATCGTTGAACTTGTGGATGCCCATCATGGATTCCGTTTCATAACGGACAGGATAAGCACAAAAAATCCGAAAAAACTGCTTTGGATAATTTGTTGGGTGACATTCTTCCTTTCTTCGGTCCTGGATAATCTTACAACTACTATCGTAATGATCTCTCTGATCAGAAAGCTTATCCCAAACAAAGAGATGCGACTGTTCTTTGCAGGCATGATCGTAATTGCTGCCAATGCCGGAGGTGCATGGACGCCTATCGGAGACGTCACAACGACGATGCTTTGGATCGGCGGTCAAATATCGACGGGAAACATCATAAAGGTGATGTTTATACCGAGCGTGATATGTATGCTCACGCCATTGGTGTACCTGAGCTTTACATTGAAAGGTGAACTTGGCGAAACGCATGACCATCACGTTAAGGGCGAAGGGGATTTGGTCAAAGGCGGAAAACTGATGCTAATGCTTGGCGTTGGCGCTTTAGTTTCCGTGCCGATTTTCAAAACGATCACACACCTCCCTCCCTATGTCGGTATGCTTGCAGGTCTTGGAATTCTTTGGGTAGTCTCCGAGATGATCCACCCTGAACTGGATGACGCCGTCAAAAAGAATTATACGGCGGCGGGTGCGCTGTCAAGAATTGATGTTCCCAGCGTGCTGTTCTTCCTTGGAATTCTATTGGCCGTGGGTGCGCTGGAATCAATGCTTACGCTGCATCATTTTGCTGAATATCTTGCTCATGCAATCGGCGACAATCGCATTATTATCACATTGATCGGATTACTTTCTGCTGTCGTGGATAATGTTCCTCTTGTCGCTGCAAGTATGGGAATGTATAGCCTCGACGTTTATCCTCAAGATCATCTCATCTGGGAATACCTGGCGTATTGCGCGGGTACCGGCGGAAGTATCTTAATTATCGGATCTGCTGCAGGCGTTGCTGCTATGGGTATGGAAAAAATTGATTTTATCTGGTATATGAAAAAGATCAGCTTTGTAGCAATGATAGGATACTTCGGAGGCGCAGCTGCTTATTTGATGATTGAAGCGATGTTGGGAAATATGTAAGGATAGTCCAATCTTCCACCTGCTAAAAACCAATCATTGAACCTGAGCACGAATCACTGATTGCTCCCGTTACGCTCTTCAGGCAATTTGTTTCTCCACGAACTCTCAATACCCCAAGGAATGCAAATACAATTGCTTCCTTGAATTTTATCACGTCGGAATCGGGAATGATCAGGGTGATGTTGTCACCGCATTGATCAAGCAATTGAGAAATGAAAAATGAATTAAAGGCACCCCCACCAGTGCATAATACATTACAACGTTTTTTTTCAGAAGTAATAGCCAGCGCAATCTCCTTTGCAGACGAGAGTGTCATTGTCCTGAGTTTATCTTTCAAATCGACACCTGGATCATCCAGTACAGGCTTTATGCGCGCTTCAAACATCTCGCGACCCAGCGATGGTCTGCTCTTGCGAAGACTTGAATAAACCGCATCGAGTTTTTTCAACATCGCCATATCAATTTCGCCTTCAGATGATAATGCACCATTCTTATCAAACTCCTTTTCAATTTTCGACGCGAGGTAATTAAGTCCCATGTTGGCGAAGCAAATGTCGAATGCAACACGTTTTCCACCGACTTCCCTTGAAAGATTCGCGATTCCTCCCAGGTTGAGGCACACATCGTAGTCACTGAACAAGAATTTATCTCCGACGGGAACTAATGGCGCCCCCTCCCCTCCTTGCATAACGTCAAGGCTTCTGAAATCATATACAACGGGAACCCCACATGCAGCATGGATCGCACTGCCGTTGCCAAGCTGGTAAGTGAATCTTTTTTTCGGTTGGTGAAAGATCGTATGACCGTGAGAAGCGATAAAGTCCACTTTGAGCCTGTTCCGACGAATAAAATCACTGCACACCTTTCCCAGGAATTTTCCGTACGCTGAATCCAGTTCCAAAAGCTGCTCGCCAGTGAGATGCTGGGCTGTAGATAGTTTTTGCACCCATGCCGATGAATAGCGGATTGTTGTCGATTTCTTAAGGGAGAAGGACCATTGTCCTTTATTTTTAGCGAAATGTGCGTAAGCAATGTCCAATCCATCCAACGACGTACCAGACATCAGACCTATAGCTTTAAAGTTGTTTCTTGAATCCATATTTTTGGGGACGTAAGCCTATTTAGGTAATGGCAGGTGCAAATTAACGGACATCTTATTAATAGCAACACGCAGGAAGACAACATAATGAAGGCTACAGCTCCTGCTTCCTTTGTCAATCAGTAAAAAGTACAGTGAAAAATTCGAAACCCGGATCGGTATGAACATTGTTGTTGACTACGGAAATACGTCTGCCAAGGTGGGCATCTTTGAGGGTGATAACCTCACCAATCAATACAATTTCCAATCGGAGGACGAACTAAGGGAATTTCTTGAAAACTTTTCCGCCGCCAATATCATCATTAGTTCGGTCACCAAAGATCCTAACGAGGTTTCATCATGGGCGACACGGACACAACGCAAACTCATTTTGAAGCCGCATCTACCGCTGCCTGTTAAGATATTGTATGCGACACCCACAACGCTAGGTGTGGACCGTATTGCCGGGGTATGTGGTGCCCGCTACATGCATCCAAAAACGAATGTACTTGTAATCGACGCCGGCACATGCATCACGTACGATTTCCTGGATAGAGATGGAAATTTCCTTGGCGGCGGAATATCGCCAGGGCTAATGATGCGATTCAATGCTGTACATAATTTCACCGCACGGCTCCCGTTAGTACCCCTGGTTGAAATTGCTCCGCTTATTGGAGACAGCACGGAAAGTTGTATTCAAAGCGGGGTAATCAATGGACTGACGGAAGAACTTAGTGGGATAATCCGCCTTTACAGGCAAAAATTTGAAGGATTGGTGGTGATTTTGAGTGGCGGCGATGCCCGATTTTTTGAAAACAAACTGAAAGGGTCCATATTTGCGGTCCCTGAACTAGTACTCAGCGGATTAAACAGCATTCTGATACATAATGTCGGTCGTTAAAAAGTGGTTTTTGGTTTTTGCTGTTGTCATTTCCGCAGCAAAAGTGTGGGGTCAGGCGGCGCCGTCTCCTTTCACAACTTATGGTGTCGGGGAGCCTTATGGAAATGGCCTGGTGCATAATCAGGGCAATGGACTTGGTGTGAGCCAGCCTCAATACTGGTATATTAATAATCAGAACCCGGCATTACTTATTTATAATAACTACTCTGTTTTTCAGGTCGGGATCGTGGGAGAATCCAGGAAGATCAATGGTGATACCACGAATGAAAAGAATGTTGGAGGAAACCTTAATTATATCGCCATGGCGTTCCCGATCAAGGTGAACAAGTGGACTTCATCCCTCGGCCTGATGCCGTATACCGATGTTAATTTTAGTTTTCAGTATCCAGACTATGCGAGGGATCCTTCCGGCGCGGTAGTCGACACGCTGACGACATCTGAGAGTGGCAGTGGCGGCTTGACCCAGGTATACTGGTCTAACGGCGTAAGATTAACAAAGGAGATCGCCATTGGATTAAAGGCGGCATACCTGTTTGGTCCAGTATCAAATCTTTATTCAAACCTGTTGTCGAGTGATGCAACTTCCGGGGAGCGATACCTGGTAAGCGTTGAGGATAAATCAAATAACCACGGATTTAATTTCGGCGTAGGTTTTTCCTACAGCAAAGACTCATTGGGACGCCGGAACGATCGGCGGCTAAGTGTTGGTGCGGTTTACAATTTTGCTTCAGACCTTAAATCGACCAGTAAGACCAAGATTTTCAGGACTACGCTTGGGGGAGATACGGTAGAGCGATACGATATAGAAAGCGTGGAGGGCACACTTCACTTGCCCCAAGGATTTTCAGCGGGTATATCTTACGGAAAAGGTGTAAATTGGTCTATTGGTACGGAGTTCGCCTATCAAGACTGGGCGTCATTCAAGAGCATACGATCAGACGACGAGGTGTTGGGGCAATCATGGCGTGCTTCCGTAGGTGGCGAATTCACAATGGACCCGCTGGCCCTGGAAAGCTATTTGAAGCGTATTACATTCCGAACAGGTGTAAGTTTTGAACAGTATCCTTTTTTGGCGAACGGCAATGACGTGAAGGATTTTGGCATTAATTTTGGCTTCTCTCTACCAGCTGGCCGCTCAAGTATGGATTTGGCCATAAAAGTAGGAAAGAGGGGAAATAAGGCAGAAAACATTTTAGAAGAATCCTATTTTAAATTATACTTCGGGATAACGTTTAACGATCAATGGTTCATAAAAAGAAAGTTTGATTAGAATATGAAAAAAAATATGAGAATGAATGTTTTGACCGGCGCCGTCTCCATGGCTTTGTTGCTCGGATCGATTGGATCTTTCGCTCAATGCAAGCAAGTGACGTGGCCGGAGGACGGCACAGCAAGAGCAAAAGCCGAGGAAAGTAAAGTATTATATGAAGACTATCTTAAACAAGGAGACGTAAAAAAGGCAGAAGCTCCATTGAATTGGTTGCTCACCAATGTCCCGAAACTCCATACCAGTTTGTATATCAACGGAGCAGAGGTTTTCGATAAGCTGGCGAAACAGGAAAAGGATGCAGCGCGCAAAAAAGTTTATGTGGACTCCCTGATGATCGTATACGACCTGCGTATTTTGAACTGTGGTGAAGAAGGTCCTGTAACAAACAGGAAAGCGCTTTCATTTGTAGGCTATAACGTTAACGACAAACCGGCTGAAGCATTGGAGATGCTGGAAAAGGCGCTAACCCTGAATGGCAATAATGTTCTGGATGGCACCCTGGTCCCATATTTTCAAACCGTTAGACTTAATGTCACGAAGTTCAAGACCTTCAACGAAGCTCAGATCCTTGAGAAGTATGACAAGGTCATGAACATTATTGACGCCAAGATAAAAACCGCGCAAAGCAAGGGTCAGCCGATTGATAAGTACAAGAAGATGAAGGATGACATCGATGCTATTCTCATCAGCATGGTGAAAGTGGATTGCGAGTTTGTAAAGAAAAATCTTGAGCCCAAGTTCAAGCAAAATCCCAACGACATTGTACTTGCTAAAAAGATCTTTGGCTTTATGTTACAAGGCAAATGTACGGATGACCCGCTGTGGCTTGAAGCTGGCGAGTCCATTCACAAGAACAACCCTGAAAAGGACTTTGGACTGGCCAAGAACCTAGGCTTGAAATACTATTCAATCGATAATTTTGCGAAAGCGGAAACCTACCTCAAAGAAGCATTGCCTCTTGCTTCAAACGCTGAGGAGAAAGCAGAAGTGCTTATTTATCTTGGGCAGCTGCAGGCAAAATCTGATAAACCGGCAGCGAGAGCCCTTTTCAGACAGGCGCTTGAAGTCAATCCGGGAAACAAGCTCGCTTATGAAAAGATCGGCGACCTGTATTACGGCAGCTTTGAGGCATGTGCGAAGAAGGTAAATATTGCGGATGACCGCTTGGTCTACCTGATCGCTGCAGATTATTATCAAAAGGCTGGCGATGGATCGAAAGTGGCTGCGGCAAAATCAGCGTTCCCTTCCAAGGAAGAGATTTTCCTTGTTGACTATAAGCAAGGTGAAACAAAGAGTGTTGGATGCTGGATTGGCGAGAGCACCACGATCAGAACAAGAGATTAATTGAACCTAAAAATATATCGAAGGCCATAGCTTGCTATGGCCTTTGTTGTTTTTGTATATGATCAAATATCTATTGCCAGTTTGTGTGATCATCTTCGGCTGCAATGGCACCGACACGAAAGAACCTTTGGAGTACAAGGGTCCTCTGAGTGAATTTGAAAATGTGGAATTGTATTATAGCGAGAACGAACATGTAAAAGTGAAGATGGTGGCAGATCTCCTTTACGAATTCGAATCCGGTGATCGTGAGTTCCCGAAAGGGGTTTATATGGAATTCTTCGACGAGTCTGGTATAAAAGAATCTACATTGAAAGCCAACCATGCGTACTATTTCAAGAAGGATGATCAATGGCGCGGCCGTGGAAACGTTGAGGTTAAGAACCTGGTAGAATATAAACAACTGAATACCGAAGAGCTGTATTGGAAGCCGAAAGAGAAGAAAATATTCAATGATGTATTCGTAACGATTCGCCGCGACGGAGACGTTATTTACGGTGAAGGGCTTGAAGCAAACGAGGATATGTCTGATTACATGATAAAGAAGCCAGCAGCTGAGTTTGAAGTGAAAGAGTAGTGAGCATTTCGTTTTTCACGGATTGTTGATGCACACGCGCTAAAACGCGCACATCAAACCCGAAGCGGTGTCATCATTGTAGCACACACGCCGAAACCCACGCATCAAACCCCGAAGGGGTGACATTATTGTAGCACACACGCCAAAACCCACGCATCAAACCCCGAAGGGGTGGCATTATTGTAGCACACAACCCGAAACCCACGCATCAAACCCCGTAGGGGTGGCATTATTGTAGCGCGCACATATCAATTTTTTTCAGACGCGGCGAACGAATCATATTTGATCCACAACAACTGTTTCGCCGCGGAACATTGCACACCTTAATTTCGAAACGCACACCCCAAGCCCCCACCCACACAAATCCCGTAGGGATGACACATCGGTAACACGATGGATCAAGTTATCCCACCGCGGCGAACGAATCATCTTTGATCCACAACAACCGTTTCGCCGCGGAACTTGCACACCTTAATTTCGAAACGCACACCCCAAGCCCGCACCCACACAAATCCCGTAGGGATGACACATCGGTAACACGGTGGATCAATTTATCCCGCCGCGGCGAACGAATCATCTTTGATCCATAACCACCGTTTCGTCGCGGAACATT
>DASVBA010000566.1:0-5377 GCA_036376095.1 Chryseolinea sp. | reverse complement strand
CCGCGTATTGAATTGTGCCGTCGGGTCTTTGCTTGAACCATTCAGGATGTTCCTTTACATACGGATGATCAGGTGCGCATTGAAAGGCCAGGTCAAGTGCAATATCGATCCCTTGTTTTTTTGCTTCAGCGATCAGCCTCTTATAATCATCGAGCGTACCGAGATCTGGATGCACCGATTTATGACCACCCTCGTCACTGCCGATGGCCCAGGGTGACCCTGGTTCACCGGGTTCCGCCTTGACGTTATTGTTTTTGCCCTTCCTGTTTACTTTACCGATCGGATGGATGGGCGGCAGATAGAGCACGTCAAAACCCATCGACGCAACTCTTGGCAAAAGTTTTATTACGTCCTTGAATGTACCATGCTTACCCTCCAGCGAAGCTGAGCGCGGAAACAACTCATACCATGTCGAGAAACTTGCTTTTTCATGCTCGACAACTACCTCGAGTACTTTGTCATATTGAGTCTCGTGTTCGATAAGCGGGAAATCGTGGACCAGCTTTCCAAACTGATCCGACAGTACGTACGATATCGCTTTCGAATATTCTCCCTCGAGCGCTGTGATTGCAAGTTCCAGCCTTTCATTTTTCTCCTTGGACAAGCGTTTCAGGAACAGTATTCCTTCTTTGATCTCGGTCTGAACATCGACGTTGGCATGGGCTTTCTTTTTGAATCCATCGTACCAGGTATCAAAATGGTCTATCCACGCCTGAACTGTGAATACATATACGGTCTTTTCGGGTACATAAAATGAAGCCCACCAGTTGTCGTTGTATCCTGGTTTCATTTCCACGTGATGCCAGTGGTGATCGTGTTGTTTCCTGTAGAGCACCTGTGCACGAAGGTGATCATGACCATCCCCAAAAATATCGGCGGTTACGTCAACCCGCTCACCGATCGTGCGCTTGGCAGGATACAGACCCTGATCAATCTGCGGTTGGACATTTTCGATGACTACGCGTGATTTTCCTTTAACTTTTATCATGCTTTGTTATTTCATTATCACTGTAGAATAGGCGGGCAACGTTAATTCTCCTTCCTCAAGTATAGCTGTCTTATTCGAATCATATAACACTTCATCAAACTTTTCATTTTCATCGGTAAGCGCAATCGTTATTTCAACGTCTGAGATATTGTTAAGCACCAACAATTCTTCGTTTTCATGCCTTCGCCTGAAGCTCACAACTTCCACGATTGAAAAATTCGTCTTATCTATCTCCCCCATCGTTAGCGCTTTGCTGCCGTTACGAACTCTGATCAGCTCTTTGTAGAGGTTAAAAAGCGAGCCGCGGTCTATCTTTTGATCGCTGAGCGGCTGAACGGTCTGGTCGGTGCTGTATTTTGGTTGCTCCCACAAAGTTTGCATTGCATCGGTGCTACCGGACGCCCAAATAAAAGGCTCGCGGATATTTTCATCAGGTTTTACGCCTTTCATTCCAATTTCTTCCCCATAATATATATATGGAATACCCGGTAGCGTCAGTAGTATCCCGGCCGCTATACGCATCTTCTGGCCATTATCTTCCAACTGACTGATTATCCTATTCTGATCATGGTTAGTAAGGAATGTGGCGTCGAGATAGTTTGGATTTACGGCCTTGTAATAATCCGCGATTTCTTTGTATTTCTTAACGAGACCAACTGTGTCCATCCCTGCTTTAACCGTTGACGTAATGGCAAAGCTGAGATCGAAATTGAAAAGCGAGGGCAACCCATCGAGATACGGTGCTACTTCCTCCGCACCCAGCCAAACTTCTCCAACGAGATAAACATCGGGTTTGATCTTTTGCATTTCCGTCCTGAACTTTTTCCAGAAGCTATGATTGTCGGCTGCTCTATCCCCAGGGAAAATATGCGCGGCGGCGTCGAGACGGAATCCATCCACGTCCATTTCCTTAAGCCAGAACCGGCCGATGTCGACGAACTCCTGCATTAGTTGTTCACTATCAAAATTAAGGTCAGGCATCCCTCCCCAAAAAAAACCGTAATAGTGCTCCAACGCACTGTCTCCATTAACAGCGTGCCATTGAGTAATGTTGTCTGAATCGAAAGAAGTTGTTTTCTTAGATATCTCCGAACGGATGGAATCTTTCTCCGCCCAGACATAATAATTACGAAATGGATTTGTGTCACTGGATGAAGCTTCTTTAAACCAGGGATGCTGAGAACTTGTATGGTTCATCACAAGATCCACGATCACCCCGATTTTTCTGCTGTGGGCGGCCTTTACAAATTCCTTAAAATCTTGTACAGTACCATAGTCGGGATGAATGCTTTTGTAATCGGTGACATCGTACTTGTGATACGACGGAGAATTCATGATAGGCATCAGCCAGATTCCGTTCACTCCCAGATCTTCCAGGTGATCAAGCCTGGACGTAAGACCAAGGATATCTCCTTTGCCATCACCATTTCCATCGGCAAAAGCCAATACGAACACCTCATACTTGACACCAAGGGGCCAGGCTGGAACTCGACTCTCCGTATCTCCACACGCTGAAAGAAAAGCCGCTAAAGCGAACAGCCATGAATTCTTAGGTCGCTTTAGGAAAGTAGTCATCCCGGCCTATTTTATTTTAAATATATAAGAACTAAACGGTTTACATTTTAGCTCAAACAGGAAATCGCTATTAAATCCGACTTCAGCTTCCCGAAACAATAAGTCCCTTGCGATATAACTTCCCGAGGGATCAAGACCCATGGATGCTACGTGCTCTTTCGGGATCTGTACTTTTATCATCTGGTCTTCTGAATTATAGGTAGTAACAATCAACAGTCGCTCCTCGCCGGAATAACGAAGATATGCATGGATCTTCTGATCAAAGTTTCCAGCGTTTTGATTAAAAGCCGTGAGATCGACGTACGCACCCGTGGTGATTGCTGGATTTTTTGCGGCAAGCGTGAGGATGTCGGCATAGGTTTGACGAAGCTGTTTTTGTTCAAGGCTCAACTTCTCACCTGAAAAACTACCGTCACTGACCCACTTCTGGTGTTCCGGCACACCCCAGTAATCGTAGATCGTCGTTCGTCCATCGTCGCCCTGAAATCCTTCGTTCCCGGCACCAGGTTCTCCTACTTCCTGACCAAAGTAGATCATTACAGGACCACGATCGATGGTTGCACTTACGACCATGGCTGGTAAAGCCTTCCACGGATCGCCCGCGAAAAATCTTGACGCTATTCGTTGTTCGTCATGATTTTCCAGAAAGTGCAGCATGTGGTCGTTTATTCCTGACAGACTTTGTTGAACAGGGTGAATATCGTTTGTATTTCTATGGCCCGTTACAAGCAAGCGGAGCGTGTCATACAGTTGAACTTTATCATAGAGATAATTGAATTTGCCGGATTGAATGTAATTACGATACTCATTGGGATTGTATATCTCCGCTATGAACACGATGTTGTTATTGACAGCGGTGACTTGTGGAATAGCCCATGCCCAAAATTCCACGGGCACCATCTCGGCCATATCACAGCGAAAGCCATCGACCTTTTTTCCTGCCCAGAACAGGAGTATGTCTTTCATTTTGATCCATGTGTCTGGAATAGGATCAAAATATTTTTGTCGTCCATTCTGAATATCTACGCCATAGTTGAGCTTAACAGTCTCGTACCAATCATTAATGCCTGGTGTAGCTGAAAAAAGATCGTTACCTGTGACCTTTGCCGGAACCTCCTGGAAGGTGCCATCTTTTCCATTGGATAACTGCGATGATGGCGGGCGGAATGATTGTCCAGGTAAATAATAGAAATTGTTGCTGGCGCTAAAAGCAACCGACGTATTATCTTTTGCGCCCAGGTCTTCAGTCCCTGAAGGTTTGGCATCCGACCTATAGTTTCTTGCTACGTGGTTAGGAACAAAATCTATTATTACTTTAAGACCGGCCCGATGCGTCCTGTCGACGAGCTCCTCGAATTCTTTCATTCGGTTGGCAACATCCGTCGCGAGATCGGGATTTACATCATAATAATCTTTTATCGCATAAGGTGAGCCTGCCAGACCTTTCACAACATCAGGATCGTCCGGGGAAATTCCGGCGGAGGTGTAATCCGTTAGCAACGCATGTTCGATAACGCCGGTATACCACACATGAGATACACCCAGCTCTTTTATGCCTTCCAGCGCTTTTGGTGTGATGTCGTTAAACTTTCCTACCCCATTTTCTTCTATTTTACCAAACGGCTTGTTCATGGTAACCTTATTGCCAAACAAGCGCGTCATCATTTGATAGATGACCATTTTACCGGTGGCGGTCTCCATAGGCGGTGGGGGAATCTTCTCTTTTGGTGCAGTGCAGCCGATCAAAGCAAGAAAAATCAAAGCTGTTCTCTTCATCCTAAATCGATTCTTTAAGAACAGATAAATGGCGGTTATTCTCATGTAAACTAAACTTCAGCAATTCGTGCGGTCGCACTTAATTGACTGCGTAATATAAAAAATACCGGCTTTAGTAGGCTTCCCTCATTCGTATTCTTGGCGGAATAAATAATTGAGATTTTTCAGCGTGGCGCCGCTGCGAGCATGTCGAATCGTCTGCCTGCGGCGACAGTTGAATAAAAAATGGTGCCAGAGTGAATCAATAACAAGTGCAGTTACTTTGATAACGCCCGGCGCCATTTGTGGGAAATTGCAGTTCGCTGAAGGCTAATTTCCCCCTTAAAATTGTATACGAAATGAATCGTGATATCGCGTTACACCACTTCATAATCGTGCCAGGCAGTTTCACTTCCTGAGATCCGAAACAATGAGCAGTGTCTTTAGCGCTAACGTGCCATTGCCAATTTAAGATGCTTCACGTGCCGCCCGTTCACTAATTGCAATACGTATACTCCATCCGGCAAATCGGGTTCAATCTCAATTTCTTCATTTTTTCCCGGCTGTAGATTTCCTTCGTATAAGACCAGAATTCTAATACCCCTCAGATCATACAACGCCAACTGAGCAGGCAGTGGCTCCCTGACGGTAAACGAAATATTTACTTTTCCGGAAGAGGGATTAGGATACGCTGCTAGTGTCAGACTTTCGGTTGCGCTTTCTTCCTTCAGTATTTCGGGTTCCGTCTCCCCAGCTATTCTGGCTCCCGCCTGCTGGTTGACTCTCCAGATTTCAACGCCGGACAAATTAGCATGTCCTCCGTTTGCGGCGATGTTGATCGTGCCATCATTAACGGTCCGCGCATAGGGACCCAGCTTTTGCCAGACTCCCGCATTCCCGCTGTTGATATTCGCTTGAGCCAACGTGCCCTCCACTGAGATGGAATACGTCTGCGGGAAATTATCTTCCCACACATACAGCCACACTTCATAGCTGCCTGCTGGTACGGCGCTTATGGCAAGATTGACGCTTCCTCCATAAATGGACGACCGGATCATC
>DASVBA010000589.1:0-4976 GCA_036376095.1 Chryseolinea sp. | reverse complement strand
TTTTCATGAATTTCAGATCACCAAGGTTCTTGTAGGCCTCAGCGTCGCTAGCTCCTAATGATATTGCCTTTTCAAGATCTTTTGCAGCGTTATCGTAATCCTTCAGCGCAAACTCCGATTGACCTTTATATAAAAAAACTTCCTTGCTGTTGTCCCCACCGGTTATTGCCTGATTCAATGAAGTAATGGCTTCCGAATATAGTTTTGTTTTGTATTGGCACGTACCAAGCTGGCTGTGTACTTCTTTATCAGTGATCCCCATGGAAACAGCCGCGGACAAGGTCTTGGTTGCTTCAGCGCAATTGCCAAGCTGAGCATAACTCAAACCCAGCATTTTGAAAACTTCCTTTTCCCGAACTCTTTTTTGAACAACGTTTTCCAATGCTGCGGCTGCCCCTTTGTAGTCTTTCAAGGCATACTTAGCAAAACCTATCTTTTGATAGAATTCAACATCCGCTCTGCCGGCGGCAATGAGCTTTTCAAAGTCTACCACGCTTCCTTTCCAATCCTGAAGTTGATATCGGGTTTCGGCGCGATTCTCAATTGCTTTGTCATTTCCTGGCTTTAGTTCAAGCGATTTATCAAAATCCGGAAGTGCTCCTTTGTAATCCTGTAAGTTGTATTTTGCTTTTCCCCTGTTGTTGTAGATCACGGCATCGGCCTTTCCGGCGGCAATAACCTTATCATAATTAGCGACAGCGTCTTTGTAGCTTTCCATGCGGAACTTTGCATTGCCGAGGTTTGCATACGACTCTATGCTGTTTGCTCCCATGCTGATTGCCTTCTCAAGGTCAGTGGCCCCGCCTTCGTAATCGTCAAGATTGTACCTTGTGTTTCCCCTGTACTCAAACAGTTCCGCTGTATTAATTCTTGATTTGACGGCTTCGTCAAAGTCGGACTTCGCTTTTTGGTAGTCCTTTAACCGATATGAAGCAATGCCACGCTTCACATATACCTCTTTGTTGGAGAAGCCAGAGTTGATCAGCTGCGTGAGTTGAATGGAGGCGTCGTTATAATCTTCCGCCTTTAGTTTTTTCAGTGCAGCTTCCCATTGCACCTGCAGAAGGGAATCGGTCTTTTGAGCGTATGCCGGAAGGATTAAAAAAAGGAGGCCTGCAACTAACAATTGTACTCTCATAGATGGTCTGCAAAGTGACGGCTGCAAATTTATTAAATCTACACCGTATTCTTCATGGCGATATCCATGCAATCGACAAGCAGCATTCGGGATCAGGTGGAGAAAGTGTATGGTTTCGGAAGAGAAATAAAAAATGCCCGCTGGAATCAACTCTTAACAACATTTCCGGCAACCTGCATTGTCTCAAGCGTGGGCGCCTGCTTACCGCCGCGAGGTTCGATAGTAACGGCAAACGTAGCAGCGCCAGAGCCGATATCCTTCATCTTCAGAAGGCCTTTAAAGTTATTGTCGAACACTCCTGCATCGACGGGTTTTCCATCGATGATTGCCCATAGCTGGTATTGATTTTCCCGGGTCAGCGTTTTCAACTCCTGAATGCTCAGGTAGACTTCTTTCGTTTTTTCATTCCAATACACGGAAGCTAAGGCACCAGGCGCATTGGCCGTACCTCGCAATAGCACGCGACTGAAGGCGGGGTTCGTTGTTACTCTTAGATCATTTTCAATCGCATCCAGGCGTTGATTAACCGTGTTATAGTCACTCGCCATCTGCTGATTCTGGGCTGTAAATTCCGCCAGATTAGATTCTGTTTTTTTCCATTTATCCCGATAATCATACGCGAGATAGGATGTGATCAAAGCGAAAGTAATGGAAGCCGCTGCCGCGAATTTCCAGAAGGCAATACCCCCGTCCGCAGCCGGAAGCGGAACCACTTTGGCCGACTTTTCAGCTGCATCTACTTTGGCAAATAGAGAATTCTTCAGGGAAGGCCTCGGCGTGACGGCCGCTTTCATGAGAAGTTTTTCCTGCGTTTCTTCGATCAGTGCAAGCTCTTTCCGCAGTTCCGGATATAGCTTAAGATTTTTTTCAACCTCAAGACGTTCCTGTTCGGCGAGCTCTCCAAGCACGTAAGCTTCCAGAATTCCGGACGATATGTATTGTTCAACGTTCACTCTACTTTAACAAATTTCTTAATTCTTTCATCGCCAGCCGCATTCGGGTCTTAACAGTTCCTAAGGGTAGATTGAATTCCTCTGCTATTTCTGCCTGCGTATACCCTTTCAAATAGTGCTGGTCGATTATGAACCGTTGATCCTCCGGAAGTGTGTTCAAAAGGTTCTGAAGGCCGATCCCCTCGACTTTTTGTTCAACATATCCTTCGTTCTCGATTCTATTTACGTAGTTATCAAGGTCTCCAGTTTTTTTTCCTTTGCTAAATTCTTTTGAGCGTGTCTTATCAATGGCCTGGTTTCGGGCAATATTCAACATCCAGGTAAAAAGTTTGCCTTTTGACGCGTCATACGAGTCGATTCTGTCCCAGACCTTTAGAAAGACGTCCTGTAGAACTTCCTCCGCAAGTTCCTCTTTTTTAAGGATCCGCGCTACAACTCCCAGCAGTGCACCTGCATAATGATCGTACAAATATTCCAAAGCACTCCTGTCTTTGCTTTTTAACGCAATGATAAGACCCTCTTCAGAAATATGTTTATACGCAGCAGGGATGGCTAATCGAATTTGATTGCGAAAGTATTGAAAAAATCCCGATGGGTCACGATACCCTCAGTAACACAAAAATTTCCATCTCCTAAAATCCAAGCGCATGTATCACTTCGTAAGTGATGGAAACAAACAACACTAAAGATTATGAAATTTAGATCAAGCCTAAAAATGTTGGGACTGGCATCAACGGTCGTTATCGCTGGTGCCGCCAGCTATCTGATTGCAGCGGATCATATTGATGCTCCTGCTGTCACTGGCACCGGGTCGGACATAACCGACCTGTATGTCTTTCAAAGTCCTTCAAATGCGGACAACATGGTATTTGTTGTCAATGTGCAGGGATTATTAGCGCCCGCTGCAACCGCAGCAGCTTCTTTTGACGAAGAGGTGATGATTGAAATAAACATCGACAACTCTTCTACAAAAGATAACATGGAAGACCTCGTCATTCAGGCAACCTTCGCGGATGGTAAGGTTAAGGTCTTTGGGCCGGCAGCGCCTATTGAAAAGGGTTCGACGAGTACGTTGATCACCACGTCGGCAATTGAAGCGGGTATAACGTCGTATGGTAGCAGTCCTATTATTGGAGAGGGTGGCGGTATAAAGGTCTTTGCCGGACCGCGTGACGATCCATTCTTCTTTGACCTTAATCAGTTTAAAGCAATTATAGGCGGGACTGCAACGTCCTTTAATAATCCAGGCTCCGACGCCTTTGCCGGCACAAACGTTTTGTCGCTGGTAGTGGAAGTACCGAAGTCACAACTGGGGTCCGGCTCCATAAATACATGGGCTACAACTAATCGTGAGTTATAAAATATAAAAATGTTACCAATGAAAAATATCTTGAAATACTTATCCCTGTCGCTATGCGCGACTCTTGCAATAACTTTTATGGCCTGCGACGACGATGAAGATAATGCGCCAACTCCAATGGTCATGTATGAACAGGAAGACCACATGGCACGCCCCGCAATTAACACGGTATTTGTGTCCACCGGCGAAAAAGACATTTTCAACTCCACGTCTCCCTCAGCGCAAGGTCCAGCGTTCGCTACAAAATTCAAGGACAAGCTGATGGCGCTTAACCCCGGCTACACAACGAACCTGCTTGGACTTGACGGACCAACATTTACCACCGTTTTAGCAACGGATGTGTTATCTGCGTCACTTACTGGTCCGACGACTTTCTACGATGGTACCAATGTTCTGACCGGACGTAAATTGGATGACGATGTCATTACTGTCGAGCTTATCCTGATCTTCGGAGGACCTGATGCAATGTCAAATCCCGGCCTTACGGACGATCACGTGGATCAAAATGATAAAAGTTTTTCGTCATCCTTTCCCTATCTCGCCAGTCCTCATTGATAAAATATAACCCTGGTCTGCTTGTGACCAGGGTTCCTTAAAAACTTACACCATGAAAACCCTGCTGATCGTTTTCACAATTTTCATTTGCGCATGCTGTGGTACAAACCACACCGTTACTGATCCCCGCGACTACGATAAGTATTTATCTTATTCACTATCGACATCCGTTGATCCGGTAGTTGAAGAAATGAAATTTTGGTCAGATCGTCTCGACCGAAATTCACAGGATGAAGTAGCTATGATCAAGATTGCTGGTTTACATGCTGCTCATTTTAAGATCTCCGGCGATGTGCGTGACCTTCAACTGTCCGACAGTTTGTATCAATCTATGTTGAAAACCAAACCAGCAGGGAGTGTTGAAATTTATCAAAGCCTGGCAACAAACGCCATAACACAACACAAATTTCCCCTTGCAAAATACTACGTAGAAAAAGCCATTGCACTAAAGGACAAGAAAGCTGCTTCTTTGATGATCCTTACCGATGTGTCGCTCGAAATGGGCGACTACGCCACGGCCCGAAGAACACTGCGGCAATTCAAAAATAAGAACTCATTTGCCTACCTGGTTCGCGACGTAAAGCTTAGAGATCATGATGGCGACCTGGAGGGCGCTATCACCTCAATGGAACGCGCATATAATAGAATTAAGGAAAATAAAGAGCAGGCCCAGTGGGCACTGTCAAACCTGGCGGATATGTATGGACACGCAGGAAGAATTGAGGATGCGTACGAAACATATTTGAAGTCGTTGGCGCTAAATCCAAAGGATGACTATTCATTAAAAGGTATTGCATGGATCGCGTTGTCCAATGACCATGACGCCAGGGAATCAAGAAGGATCGTCAACATCCTGGCCTCGAGAAAGAAGACGCCGGAATGGCATCTATTCTTTGCGGAAATCGCGTCCTTCGAGGGAGATGAAAATGAGAAAATTGCACAACTAAAAACATTCAGGTCTTTGGTTTCA
>DASVBA010000554.1:0-8172 GCA_036376095.1 Chryseolinea sp. | reverse complement strand
CAAGTGACGTGAATAACTTACATTTTTCAAGCAGGAAATTGTAATATTCAAACATTTCATGGTCTGTGTTGCCAGTACATTCAATTTACGATACTCATTGGGAAAAATCTCAACCTTTTGCATAAAGTATCGTCCCCCATTCCTCCCTGACTCCAGGAACAGTTCCGGAAAGACGGCCGTGCCCGATTGTAAGCAAATGGCTCCGTCATAACTGGCCGACAGTGACTGTATTTCGTTGGTGACAATAGGTTGTCCATCGGTCGTGGCAGGATCCCTTGATGTCGTTTGCATTGAGATCGGAATTATCGATCGTGGTTGTAAATTTTACCGACGACGATAATCTATTTCCATTTGATGGCCGAAACGAGTGGATTCTCAATAATACAGCTGAAAAATATTAGGAGCTTAATTTGTATCCGATCGGCTGGCCGAGCGCCAATCATTCCCATTCCGGCTTGAGCTTCCCCAGTATCCGGAATTGATTTTATCCGTATTATTAGGATAGTATCCATGGAGAACAAAACAATGAAGCAAACACTTGATCTTTCGAGAAGGGCGTTTCTGAAGCGGGCAGGATTGTCTGGTATTACGTTAACACTCGGATCATACTGGCCTGTGTCGGGAAAGACTGGTAGCGAGATTGTGCATATTGATCATCGGGAAGATGTAGCCACCGAGTTGATGACATGGATATCGATCGATGGCACGGGCAAGGTGACTATCTTCAATCATCGCTCTGAAATGGGGCAGGGTACATGGCAGACAATTCCACAAATAGTTGCTGAAGAACTTGAAGTTGACATGGCGGATATCAGTGTCCGTTTCGCTCCTGCAAATCCCCAAAAATTCGGACCGCAGCCACAGGAAGGAAGTTTTTCTGTACGCGGTTGGTATCAGCAATTGTTGCGTATGGGAGCTTCTGCCAGGGAAATGCTCATCGAAGGCGCAGCGAGACAGTGGGGCGTTGATCGGGCCGAATGTTATGCTGAGAACGGAAAGGTTGTGCATCGAAGTAGCGGAAAAGAACTGAGTTACGGTCAATTGGCAAAGGAAGCGGCAAAAATAGATCCCCCGCAGCAGGTCAAACTAAAAGAACGTAAAGACTATAAAATTATCGGCAAGTCATTGCCGCGTAAGGATACCGTTGTCAAAACGAACGGTGCCGCAGTCTTTGGACTGGATAAAAAACTTCCTGGTATGGTCTATGCCGTCGTAGAACGAAGCCCGAGGTTCAGAGGAAAAGTGAAAAGCTTCGACGACTCAGGGACAAGATCCATAGCTGGTGTGATGAATGTCCTTAAAGTACAAAGGTCTGTTTTTGATCTGATGCATGAAGGTGTGGCCGTTGTGGCAACCTCCTTATGGGCGGCAATGGAAGGACGAAAACGATTAAAGGTGGAATGGGATGATGAAGGCTTTGATCACCTTGATTCTGAACAACTGGTTGAGAGAATGAGGAAAGATCTTTTCAAACCGTTGCCTTCAGATGTTTTTGAATCGGCTTTCAAAAATTCCGTGACGAAAGCAGAGGCAGTGTACGAATTGCCCTATCAATCGCATAGCTGCATGGAGCCACTTAACTGCATTGCCGATGTCAAAGAGAACAGCATTGAAATATGGGGACCAATACAGGAAGCGAACTGGATTCAGGCGGACCTAAGCAATAGACTGAGTATTCCCATTGAAAATGTCACGGTGAACATGACTTTTCTCGGCGGTGGTTTTGGAAGAAAAGGATTTCCTGATTATCCCCTTGAAGCTGCTCTTATTTCAAAGGAAATCAAAGCACCGGTGCAAGTAATGTGGACACGGGAAGATGATATGACCATTGGACCTTTTCGGGCCGGAGCATTATACAGATGCAGGGGTGGCGTGGATGCTCAGAGTAAGATCTCAGCGTTTCAGGTTATCTCTGCTTCACAATACATCGGTCGTGGAGAAGACCACGAAGCAAAACCACAGCCTGTATCCGAGAACAGTGGAGGCATCGGCGGCTTGCTGACTGACTATTACACTTCAATACCTCATTATAGTTTTGCGGGAGTGGCGACCAAATCGCCCATACCAACCATGTGGTGGCGTGCGCCCGGCGCTAACGTTGACTCCTTTGCCTGTGAAAGTTTTATTGATGAACTGGCCCACGCGGTTTCGAAAGATCCGCTTGATTTTAGAAAGTCGCATCTCATTTCTCCTCGTTACCAGGCTTTGGTTGATAAGCTTGCAGTCGTCAGCAACTGGAAATCACGACGCAAGAAGGATGGATGGGGTGTCGCCGTCACGGATTGTTTTGGCGGCATCGTAGGACAGGTAGTGAAAGCATCGCGACAAGCCGATAAAAAAATCAAGATTGAAAAAGTCTTTGCTGTGATTGATTGCGGCTGGAGTGTTAACCCTGATATTATCCGTGCTCAATTGGAGGGCAGCATTATCATGGCGTTGGGTGCGGCAGTCAATCACGCTACGCATTTTAAAGAGGGCAAAGCGGTTGAAAAGAATTTCAATACTTATGCCATGCCGCGCATTAATGAAATGCCTGCAATTGAAGTACATATAATGGAGAATGATGAAAAGCCGGGTGGTGTTGGTGAGCCTGGATTGCCAGCCTTTGCCCCCGCATTATGTAATGCCATATTTGATCTGACCGGCAAACGCATACGCAAATTGCCATTCAGGCTCGATGAAGTAGGATAGTCTAGTCCACCCTCGGAGCGCCGGGGATTAAGAATTTCTTCAGCGATACCACGCTTGTGTTTTTGTTGCCCTCGCACAATTCCATCAATAACAGTACTTGTTGTTGAGGGGAGAATACTCTCAAGTTCTGAATAAATCCAATTCTGCGGTTGGGCAGGTGAGAAGGAAATATCGTATTCACATAGGGAACACTAACTTTATATTCGGCGCTTTTTTTTCTAAAGAATTTAGCGATCTGTGTCCACGTCAAGCCGTACTCTGTTTGGACAAGCATGTCCGCGTAATAATTTATGAGATTGTCACTTATGGTTGGTTTCATATGAGCAGCGTCATTTTCTTAGTGATACGCTTACTTTCAATGGAAAGATACACCACCGATGGGGTTGTCGGGTGAGTTTTCGACGATCGCCTCTAAATAACCGACTGGTTGGAATAGTACCTCGTTTGTACCGGCTCCTGACTTTGGTGCTTATTTTAAACGTTAGTCTTCTTATCCGTTTGATAAGACGCTGAGTTTGTCTGGCAGTCTTCTGGATTTGTCGAAATCCTAAGGTGCTGTCACTTGATCTTCATGCCTGGGATGAGCGGATCGCCTTCAGCCAGTTCGAGTGACTTTATCATGTCTTTCGTACTTGCTTTGTATTTGATGAAATGCGCGGTTTGCAAATGCGCCTTATATGCCGTTGAGTCAGCGTAGATTTCAAGGATTGTAATGTGCGTTGGATTGTTCTTTTCCGAAACGGCGTATAGTGTTAAAACTCCCGCTTCCAGCTGCACGGATGCTTCAATTTCTTCTTTCAATGCAGCCTTGTAGCTGTCCAGCTGCGAAGCATCGATAACGAGTTTTGCGAGTCTTACCATCTGTTCATTTTTTTTGGGGGCCTGCGAGAAAGCCATTTCGGAGACGGTTACAACAGTAACTAACAAAATGAAATGTTTAGTAAGGGTCATCATTTTCTAAGCATTGTTAAGTAAGTGATTCAAACTTTCAGACGTGTAGTCATCAATAGTGAACAGGAGGTTTGTGTTGTTCAATTCATCAGGTTTGTGATATGAAGTGACTCCGACCGCTTTCATGCCTGCTCGTGCCGCGGCTTCAATTCCTTTCGGAGAGTCTTCAAATACAAGACAATGTTCAGGTAAAATTCCAAGCTGACTTGCCGCTTTAAGAAATACTTCCGGGTGTGGTTTACATTCGGTTACGTCGTTTGGACCGATAATAACCGGGAAATATTGTTCGAGATTTAAATTATCGACTACGAAGTCCACATTAAGAACAGGGGCCGCTGTTCCAATGGCAAGCGCAATACCCTTTGATCTTGTCCTGGCGAGAAATACGTCTAACCCCTGGATCAGTTTCAAATGTGGCCAGAACTCTTCACGATACCTGCGTTCCTTTTGATCCGTGATCGAATCGATCTCCGCTTTTGAAAACCGTCCAGCTCCAAACACGCGGGCAAATATCTCGTCAGACTTTCCGTACAACTGTTGTTTGACCTGTTCGAGCGTGAGCGGTGCTTTCAGCTGATTAACAAAGACATCATGCCAGGCCATTTCATGATAGTGCATATCATCGATCATGGTACCGTTCAAGTCAAAGATAAATGCCTTGTAATGCATATTATTTACAATGCGGATAACGCATTCCTGCAAGGCAAGTTACGGATTTACGCCACTATCGCTGCGAATAGAAAGTTTCTCTCGTCCATTTCCTGAATTGGATCTGCTCGTGCGGAGCGAGGTACTTAAAACTTTTGCGGTATTCCTTCAGAAACAGCTTTCGGTTAAAACTCATTTTCTTAAGAATAATTTTACAGTATTCTATCATGCTTATTTTCAAGCTCATGTATTTTGAGTTAAATAGATATGGATGAAAGCCTAGTGCGTGGGATAGCTTTCAAGGTAAAGGTCGGCGTGATCAGGCAAGATCTGCTCTTCGGGTATTGACCGTTCAGACTGCGATCTGCTTAATTCCCCGAATACGTGTTCAACCGATAGGTCTTTGTTGAATTTTTCAACCTTCGCGTGTGGAATGCAATAGTACACCTTCTCGATGCCAGTCAGGTAAATAAGGGAAAGACACATCGGACAGGGCTGAGCGCTTGCGTAAATGACGCTTCCCCTCAACTCGGGCTTATCCATTTGTTTGCTCGCGTCCCTGATAGCTTCTATTTCAGCATGGGCAGAAGGATCTTTGAGAAGCCGGGTTCTGTTCCAACCTTCTCCAATGATCTTTCCGTCCTTTACCAATACGCTACCGAACGGATCTCCGTGACCATCCGTTATCGCCAGCTGACTCAATTCAAGCGCCCGCTTCATAAATTCATAATCAGCGGCGCTGGTATCACACATACGTGCTTCCACGCTGGTTTTATTTAGTTTAATTTTTTTAACTGTCTTTTCTGCTTCGTACTGCGAATACGCGCTGAACAAAAGAGCGCTAAACAAAATGGTTAAGTGTATTGACGTCGTCATAAATGATAGTCCCCCGCTGCTTCTGGTTGATAAGTGACCTTCACAATTTCAAATAGACCAATGCCATCCGGGACTTTCCATGAGACGACTTCCTTTTCTCTGCGGCCAAATAACGCAATCCCGATCTCTGAGAAGATGGATATCTTCCGTTCGGTGGGAAGCGCTTCGCGAGGATAGGTCAGTGTTATTTCCGTGTCCCTTTGATTGTTCATGTCTTTTAGACGCACCCGCGAATTCATTGTGATAATTGTGTCGTCGATCTCTCCGGGGGGAAGTGTTTTCGCGCTGACAAGCTTGGTATATAGCCGACTTTGAATATCCGGCAGTTTCCCCATCAATGAGGCGAATTCCAGCAGGCCCATCAGGCGATGATAGTCATTAATCGTAACGATGATTTGTTTTGCCATTTCTATTTGTTTTCGTTTGAACGTAGTCCTGCTGTTTGACGTGCTCCATCCACTATCCATGCCACAAAAATTCGTTGAAAATGATGGATAGGCAGCGTAAAGAGAACTAATGAATTGAGGAGTATCACCCACTGGGTAGTTTCTCCTCAGAAGTAAATAGAACTTCTTCAAGTAATTCTGATTTTCTCTCCCTAGCTTTGCGACATGCGAAATATCAGTGCTACCGATTTTAAGCTACGGGAACGGGTCAAGGAACTGAATTGCCTCTATGAGATATCAAAAGTCGCCTGGGAGGCAAATAATGATTTAGAAACATTGATCAGCAGAGCTCTTCAAATAATTCCAGCCGCAATGCAATATCCGGAGCTGGCGGAAACGGAAATAAGAATTGCCGATGCGAAATACGCTACAGCCCGGTTCAGTAAAAGTAAATTTACCATTGAGGCAAAATTGCACATTGATAAGAAGGTTTCCGGGAGTATTAAGATCGGATACAGAAGCTCGATGAAGGTGAAGGGAAAACTTACTTTTCTTTCTGAGGAGAGAAGCTTACTCAAAGCCGTCGCGCATGAGTTATCTCTTTTTATTAAGAAAAGCTCGATCGAGGATGAAAAGCAAAAGCTACAGGTCCAGCTGCAGCATGTTGAACGATTAGCGTTTGTAGGAGAATTATCAGCAGGAATTGCCCATGAGCTGAACGAGCCACTCGCCAAAATCCTTGGCTTCGCGCAGTTGATAAAAAAGACCGGAAATTTAGAAGGTCAACAGGCGGAAGACATTGAGCGGATCGTGAAAGCCTCACTATACACTAGAGAGATCATAAAGAAGTTGATGATCTTTTCCCGGCAGATGCCGCCCCAGATCATTACAATTAACCTGAATGAGATCATCGGAAACATTTTGTATTTTATAGATGTACGCTTTCAAAGCAGGGGCATAAAGTTGAAAACAAAGCTAGACAATACCCTTCCGGTATTAAATGGAGACGAAGTTCAAATGAGCCAGGTTTTGGTCAACCTTATCACCAATGCCGTTCATGCAATGCCGGGCGGCGGTAATATCACAGTGGCAACGAAAAGGAAAGGAAAATTCGTCAGTCTTCTTGTGAGCGATACTGGAAGCGGCATGAGCGCTGAAACCAAACAAAGAATTTTTGAGCCTTTCTTTACAACGAAACCAGTAGGCCACGGGACGGGCCTGGGCTTATCCGTAGTAAAGGGTATTGTTGACTCCCATCACGGAAAGATCACTGTGAATAGCACGGAAGGAAAAGGGACCAAGTTTGAAATCCTGTTACCATTGAACCCATGAAAGCAGCCAAGATCAATAGCCCCAGAATCCTGGTCGTGGACGACTCGCCGGAGACGATTGAGCTCATTAAGCGGAATCTGGAATCGGAGGGTTATCAGATATACAGTGCGAATAACGTTCAGTCGGCTCTGAAGCTGCTGGGCTCACTGCAGGTCGATCTTGTCATAACAGATTTGAGGATGCCCGGGGAAAACGGGTTGGAGTTAGTGCGTCACGTAACAGAGAATCACAAGTCGATGGGTGTGCTGGTGATTACTGGCTTTCCTTCAATTCAAGGTGCCATTGAGTCAATTAAAATTGGAGCTGAAGAATATTTAGTAAAGCCATTCACAGACGAAGAGTTATTTAAATCCGTGGAGCGTGTGCTTAGCAGAGTTTCCAAACATCGCAGAGACGATTCGAAACCAGTGCCGCAGAACTTCGGGATCATTGGTGAATCTGAAGGAATACAAAACGTCTTTAGAACCATCTCCAAAGCAAGAGCAACATCTGCGACGGTTTTGATCAAAGGCGAAAGCGGCACGGGAAAAGAGCTTGTTGCAAGGGCTTTACATTACGGAGGACATTCCTCTGCAGCGCCATTTGTTCCAGTGAATTGCGGAGGGATTCCGGACTCGCTGCTTGAAAGCGAACTATTCGGTTATGTCAAGGGTGCGTTCACGGGAGCTGGCGAAACAAGGGCAGGCTTTTTCCAAACTGCTGATGGAGGAACGATCTTCCTGGACGAAATAAGCAATACAAGTCTTTCCATGCAGGCAAAGCTGCTGCGGGTACTTCAAGAGAAAGAGTTCTATATGGTTGGCTCCAAGAAAACTCAAAAGGTAAATGTTAAGATCGTCGCAGCCACCAATGTGGACCTTATCCAGCTGGTAAAAAAAGGACTCTTCAGAGAGGATCTGTACTACAGGTTGAATATTATCGTCATCGATCTGCCCCCACTACGCGAACGCGACAAAGATGTATTGCTGCTACTGGACTTCTTCCTGGAAAAGTACGTTAGGGAACTTGGCAAACCCGTCATGAAATTTTCTCCCAGGGCTTTAAAGGTCTTGTCGGAGTATTCATGGCCTGGAAATGTCCGCGAGCTGCAGAACGTCGTGCAGCGTCTCGTAATAATGGCCGATGATAGCACCATCGATATTGCTGATCTTCCCGAGAACTTCCGCTTCTCAGCATCGCGTACCAAAGGACTGAACAGGACGTTACTGGAGGTCGAGCGAGAATACATCCTTGATGTACTTGCTGCGAATAAGAACAATATCTCACATGCAGCTCAAACCTTGGGTAT
>DASVBA010000551.1:0-4423 GCA_036376095.1 Chryseolinea sp. | reverse complement strand
ACCAGTTTACTGAGGGTGCCGCTTTTCGGAGCTAGTATCTTTAAATTGGTTAGTCCAATGCGTTGTGCAAGCTTCTTATTTACCCCAGCATGAACATTATCCAGATTGGTGTGGATCGCATAGATAGCAATGTCATTCTTTATGGCCTTGATAATGACGCGTTCAACATAATTGCTCCCGGTCAGTTTCTTAAGCCCCTTGAATAGGATGGGGTGATGCGCAACGATGAGATTTGCATTTTGGGTCATTGCCTCATCGACAACTTCCTCCGTGCAATCGAGCGTTGTCAGCACCCCTTTAATTTCACCGTCTGGATTGCCGGTGAGAAGTCCGGAATTGTCGTACGATTCCTGATAACTTCTGGGTGCCAATGACTCGAGGAAATTCGTTACGTCTTTTATTTTTGCACTTGCCGTCATACCTGGTCGTTATTGATTGAGACCGTGTCAAGTTAAGTCTTATACAACGTTATGCACAAATTGATAATAGATGAGTATAGTGTCAATTTCGTTTTGCCTTAAAAATATTTCCAACCGAGTGGAGTAGAATTCTTATTTTCCATCATCAATTCAATACATGGCGATTCTTCGTGTTTTACTTTTTCCCTTTGCAATCCTCTACAATTTAATTACCGGGCTGAGAAATCGCTTGTACGACCAGGGGGTCAAGCCTTCCGTCAAATTTGACTTACCGGTGATCGGCATCGGGAATTTAACTGCCGGCGGAACAGGCAAGACACCATTGACTGAATATCTCATACGACTACTGGCGAGGAACTATCAATTAGCTACGTTAAGTCGGGGCTATGGCAGGAGCACCAAAGGTTTCCGGATGGCTCAACCTACTGATTCGGCGTCTACTCTTGGAGATGAGCCTTTTCAATTTTTTGTGAAGTTCGGCGACCGGGTAAAAGTTGCTGTCGGAGAGGAGCGGGCCCTGGCAATAGCTAACATCCTTCAGTATCATGCGAACACGGAGGTCATCCTGCTTGATGATGCCTTTCAACACCGCCGCGTTATACCGTCGCTTAATATTTTACTCACCGATTATCACCGTCCGTTTTATGAGGACTTCCTTCTACCTGCGGGCAGATTACGCGAATCAAGAGCCGGTGCTGCTCGTGCAGATATAGTGATCGTTACCAAGTGTCCCCAGGAAATTACGGACGAGCAAATGATTGACATCGAGAAGTCAATAAGGGCTTTTGTTGAAAAGCCTGTATTCTTCACGCACATACGATACGGAAATCCCACACCCATTGGACGCACAGATATAAAGATGGGAGATCAGGTTGTTCTGGTTTCGGGGATCTCTAATTCTCAGCCTCTTGAGCACTACGTCAGTCAGAACTATAAATTGGTGAAACACTTCAACTATTCCGATCACCATCCATACAGCATCGCAGACCTTGAACGCGTGAGCCGTTATATAAAGGACCACCCCTCGGCGAGTATTCTTACCACTGAAAAAGATAAAGTGAAGCTCGCTGCATCTGAATTTGAATCTATAATTCAGGGTTTACCTATCTTTTACTTGCCCATTGAGGTCGAATTCATAAAAAATGGACAGGATTTTGATGAAATGGTGCTAAACAGTATCAGGCGTGCCGGATAAAAAAATGCGTTTAAATCCGCAAAATGCGTTGCAAGGCCCATTATTTTTGCGCGTGAATTTTTTTCGATTCCTTCTTTTAATTCTCTGTCTCACAATTAGTTGGACAACTCTGATTGCACAGGGGCAGACCGGCCGCAGAGGTTCGAAAATAATCGACGACTCTACGAAGCAGGTTTACGGCCCAAAATCGTCGAGGTATTACTACGAGAATGACGTTTTCATGAACAATTTGACGTATCACACGATTGATACGGTCATCCGTGATTTTCACCGGTTTACGTACGTTCAGCGAAGCTTTAATACGCTTCAGGACCTGGGAAATATCGGGACCTCCAGCCGGCCGATCTTTTACCTGGTGCCTGAGGTAATCGGTGCCACATCTGGTTTTCAATCCTACGATGTGGTTTGGGATGCGGAGTCAGTCCGCTACTACGACACGAAGTCTCCGTACACGAAGATGTACGTCATCCTGGGAGGCAAAGGGAGATCGATGACCCGGGCTTCTTTCAGCAGGAACATAAATCCGCGCTGGAATTTTGGATTTAATTATCGCGCGCTGCTGGTCGACAAACAAGTACAACGGCAAAGCAAAGGTGATCGTCACATCAGAAGTACTTATTACGATTTTTATACGGCCTTTCAAACTAAAGACAGCACATACCGGGTGTTTGCAAACTTTAGAAGGAACAAGCTCGAGGCCGATGAATATGGAGGAATTCGTGTGGACAGCGCGAACGAAAATTTTGTATACAAGGATTACTTCTTCGAAAACACCCAACCCAACCTGCAGAACGCCATGAGTGGTGATCTGCGAATGAACTTTCATCTATTTCATCAATACGAAATTGGGAAGGCTCTACAGATCTACAATATATTTGACCGATATCGCCAGGGAGTTGGGTTCACAGACACGCCGCCAGTGGAGTACTTCTATGATAACATCGAGGTAGACAGTGCAACGACGGATGACAAATCGAAATTCAAATACGTGCGAACCGAGGTTGGTATAAAGGGAAACTTGCTGAAGCTCTTTTACAATGGATATTACGCCATCCGGGACTATTCAATGAGCAACAAGTATATGTCGCCCGACACCTTGAGCGTTGCTACGTCGGGTGTCGAAAATTACCTGGGGGGAAGAATATCGCTCAGGCTGGATTCACTGGGTGAAGTGACAGGCTGGGGAGAACTTCAGGATAATGGCAATTACCGGATCCAGGGACAAATAAGAACCAAATGGTTCGAAGCCTCTTTGAAGCAGGCGCAATATTCTGTTCCGCTCGTGATGCAATCGTATCGCGGCTCGCATGATGTTTGGAATAACAATTTCAGTAGCACCAACGTGACGCAAGTAAGGGCGTTCCTTCATTATAATTCGCGAGTGTTCAGCATATCACCAGGATTTACATTCTCGAGGCTGGGTAACTATGTTTTCTTTAAACAACTTGACTACGACCAAGAGGATTATGGACTTAGTCAAACCGTACTACCCGTGCAAACAGCGGGAGAGCAGGTGATTGCCTCCCCCGAACTAAAATTTTCTGTGAGGATTTATGATCACATCACGTTCAGTAGCCAGGCGATATATACGAAGGTTCTCGAGAATCCAGATAATGGTATTCAGATTCCCGACCTGTTTGTAAATGCCGAGCTGGCATACGAGAACATCTTCTTCAACGAAAATCTGGACATGCAGGCGGGACTCGATTTTCACTATAAGTCCGATTATTACGCGTTGGGTTATGACGTTCCCGTCCAGCAATTTTATGTTCAGCAATCATTTGTATCGCCTTCGTTCCCTTTGGTGGATATATTCTTCAATGCGCGGATCAAGAAGGCAAGAATATTTTTTAAGTATAACAACCTTATCCAGCTCATTACCAAAGAAGGTTACATGCCCACGCCAGGTTATCCTGGTCAGCGAAATATTATTGATTTTGGATTTGATTGGTCGTTCTATGATTAACTTAGGGTAGCAAACTATTCGAAATCATGGAAGTACGACGCGGCGACAAGTTTACGCTGGGATTAGAGCTTCCCACTGATCCCCGGTGGATCGATATAGCTAAGGAACATACCAGAGATATACTTGTTGACCATGCTTATTGTGAGCAGAAAGCAGCATCCTCCTGTATTTCGTTGATTGTTCAACACCCGGACCGTGAGAAGCTGGTAGAGGTTTTAACGCCGATTGTGGCCGAGGAATGGAGTCATTTTGAACGGGTGCTGAAGGAGTTGAAGAAACGTGGCTATGCCTGGGGACCTCAGCGCAAAGATGAATACGTTGATGCACTGGCTAAAATCGTGAAGAAAGGTGGGAGTCGTGAGCAACAGCTTGTCGAGAAGTTGTTGATGAATGCTCTTATCGAAGCGAGAAGCTGTGAGCGGTTCAAGGTTTTGTGGAAGAAGATTGACGATGCGGAGCTCTCTGAATTTTATTATGAATTAATGGTCTCCGAGGCCGGTCATTATAAGACATTCCTTCACCTGGCGATGGAATATATGGATAAAGATGCTGTGCTCGCACGATGGCACGAGTGGCTGGCAGAAGAAGCGGAAATAATGCGAGGCCTTGAAGTGAGAGGCGACCGTATACACTGACCAGAGAGCTTGTCAGGTCTTTTGTTTCTTCTTTTTTGCTGCCGGGAAGAGAACATTATTTAATATCAGTCTGTATCCCGGCGAGTTTGGGTGTTGATTGAGATCCGTCGGTTCTTCACCGACCTGGTGTTGATAATCTTCGGGATCGTGTCCGCCATAGTACGTCCAGAAACCCTTTCCCAAAATCCCGTGGATATATTTTGTTTCC